>NZ_FOCY01000027.1:0-28660 GCF_900110235.1 Megamonas sp. Calf98-2
CGATACTCTTACATTCATTCGGTATTAGCACCCCTTTCGAAGTGTTGTCCCCATCTTGAAGGTAGATTGCTTACGCGTTACTCACCCGTTCGCCACTTGGTGTTTACCGAAATAAACACCCCGTTCGACTTGCATGTGTTAAGCACGCCGCCAGCGTTCGTCCTGAGCCAGGATCAAACTCTCCAAAAAAATTATTTTTCGAAGAACCGATTGGCTCTTTAATTATCTGTTTAAAAAGAATTTATTAGGTAATCTGCTATAAAGCAGATACCGCACATTCGTTTATGTTAGAAAACATATTGTGCATTGTTTAGTTTTCAAAGAACATTTCTGTTTTTCCAACTCTCTCGAGCTGACTTTTAAAATTATATCTTATGTTTTTTGTTTTGTCAACAACTTTTTCAAACTTTTTTATTTTGTTTGTTTTGCTGTTTTTAAAACTCTTTATTTTGTTTGTTGCTCATCAGCAACGTTGATTATTATATATCATATACATAAAACTTGTCAATAACTTTTTTCAAACTTTTTTATAAAAATATAAAAAAAGTTTGAAAACCCATATATATCAATATATTAAGGGTTAAAAACAATAAAAGAATAGCCACTTTTATAAGTTACTATCCTTTTATTTTTCTTCATTATTTTTACTTATATATACCTATATATTTCAATAAAGATAAAATCAAACCATCTTTTAAATCTACAGCTTGGTGTGGACATAATTCTTGACAACAATAACATCTTATACACTTTTGATAATCAATATTTACTTTTTTATCTATTATAGTTATTGCTTTTGGTGGACAATGATGACTACATCTACCACAAGCTACACAATTTTTATTTATTACAGGTTTAGATGTTAACTGATTTTGCCCCAATTTTAAAATAAATTTTGGTACATATGTATCTTGCATAGATTTATATGTATGTGGCTTTGCGAAATGAAATTGCTCATCTTTTCCATCACCAACAACTTTTATATCTTTTAAACGAACAATTCTTTTTTCTTCAATACCAGCTGCAGCAATTGGCATTGCTTCTGCGTCAAGACCCATCTTATCTGCCATAATTAAATCAGCAGCAAAACCGTCACTACTTGCGATAATGATTTTAGCATCTACAACATCACCACTCATAGGACCTTGACCTTCCATAGCTGTTATACCATCAATAATATTCAATGTCGGTTTTATTGTTTGATATAAATCTACCATCACATGGGCAAAATCTATATGTTTTTGCATTCTTAAGTGAAATCTAGCTTTATCTGTACCTACTATACAGCCAAAAAGATTTTTAACAGCTCCTGTAACTCCCATAAAAACATGAGTTTTCATCTTTGCTACTGAAATGATTTTGTCAAAATCAGATAAACAATCTACCAACTCAAATTGTTTGATAAATCTACCTTCCATATAATTGTAAGCTTTACTTTGTTTAAAATATACAAATGGAACGTTTTCCTCTTCACAAATTCTTAATATACCTGTTCTTTTTGCTGTAGATTTTAAATTGCTAATTCCTGGTGAATCGCCAACAGCTGGTAAAGCTCCCATATTTTTTACTGCTTTTATAACAGCTCTTACTACTTCTGGATGAGTTGTTACTGCTTTTTCAGGTGTTACATTCGTCAACATATTAGGTTTTATTAAGACTTTGTCACCTTTTTTTATAAAATTTTGCCAACCTCCAATTAAATTTACTGCGTCATTTACAGCCTTATCTACAATTTCGATATTATAATTATCAGCTTTTACTACTGATACTTTCATTACTTATAATTCCTTTCATTAATAAAAATGCCAAAACTCAATAAATAAGTCTTGGCATTTTCATATTATTTACCAGCAATAAAACTATCTGGTTTTTCTTGTGATAAACCATAATGATATAAAATAGCTTCAATAATTCGTTTAGAAGCTTTACCATCACCATATGGATTACATGTATTTGCCATACGTTGATATTCATCATGATCAGTCAATAAATATTTTGTTTCTTCATATACTTTTTGACGTTCTGTACCAATTAATTTTACAGTACCTGCTTTAACTGCTTCAGGTCGTTCTGTTGTATCACGAAGAACTAATACAGGTTTTCCTAAAGATGGAGCTTCTTCTTGAATTCCGCCTGAATCAGTCAATACCAAAAATGCTCTATGCATTAAATTAGCAAATGGTTCATAATCTAATGGATCAATTAAATGTACAGCTTTGATATTGCCCAATTCTTCATTAACCACTTCACGAACTTTTGGATTTTTATGCACTGGGAATACAATTTCTACATCATCAAATTCATTGACTATATCTTTTAAAGCTTTATATACATGACGCATTGGTTCGCCTAAATTTTCACGACGATGAGTTGTTACCAAAATGATACGTTTATTTTCATAATCTATATTTGCTAATTTTTCATCATCAAATTTAAAATCATCTGTTACTGTCTTATGCAATGCGTCAATAACTGTATTTCCTGTTACGAAAATTTTATCTTCTTTTGTTCCTTCAGCTTTCAAATTACCACTAGCTGTATCAGTAGGAGCAAAATGAAGATCTGCTATTGCACCTGTTAATTTGCGGTTCATTTCTTCTGGGAATGGTGAGTATTTATTATATGTGCGCAAACCAGCTTCTACATGACCTACTGCTGTTTCATGATAATAAGCTGCTAATGCACCTGCAAAAGTAGTAGTTGTATCACCATGAACTAATACTATATCAGGTTTTTCTTTAGATAATACTTCATTTAAGCCATTCATAGCTTTAGTTGTAATATCAAACAAAGTTTGACCTTGTGCCATGATATTTAAATCGTAATCTGGCTTAATATTAAATAAATTCAAAACTTGGTCCAACATATCACGATGTTGAGCTGTTACTGCAACTATTGGTGTGATTAAATCAGGATATTTTTTCAATTCCAACACCACAGGTGCCATTTTAATTGCTTCTGGTCGTGTACCAAAAACTGTCATTACTTTAATTTTCTTCATATTTATACCTCATATATACAAAAAAGGCAGGTTTTCCCTGCCTTTTCTTTAATAACTAATGTGTTCCTGCATTATTTTTCATACTGAAAATACCTATTTTTTTAGCACCAAATAGGATTATTACAGCTACAAATACAACAATCATAACAGCTACACTAGTACTTACTTCAGTTAAGGCAATCGCCGCTAAACCTAAGAATGCACTGAAAACATACATTAAGAGTACAGCCTGTCTTTGGGAAAAGCCCATTGCCAATAAACGATGATGTAAATGTCCTTTATCTGGCTTAAATATAGGAACTCCTCCACGGTAACGACGTACAATCGCAAAAGTAGTATCTAATATTGGTAGTCCTAAAGCTAATATCGGTACAATAAGCGCTATAGTAGCAGCACTCTTTACAGCACCTATAACAGAGATAGCTGCAAACATATATCCTAAGAACATACTGCCTGTATCTCCCATGAAAATTCTTGCTGGATTAAAATTATAATGCAAAAATCCTAAAGATGAACCTGCTAAGGCTGCTGTTAAAAATACTACTGGTAAATCACCACTTTGCAAAGCTACTAAAAGTATAGTAACAGTCGCAATTGTTGATACCCCAGCTGCTAAACCATCTAAACCATCAATCAAATTAACTGTATTAGTAATTCCAACTATCCAAAAAATAGTAACTGGAATTGCTAAATATTCCAAAAAGATAAAATCACCAAATGGGTCTGTAATAAAATCAATTCTAATATCAAATGCCACTAAAATACATGCAGCCAAAATCTGTCCTAATAACTTCACTTTTGCAGGAAGACTGATGAAATCGTCTATTATACCTACAATTACAATGAAAGTTCCACCTAATAATAAACCTACAATTTCTTTGCTAAAATCAAGCATACTACAAACTGCTATCATGAAAGCCAAATAAATCGCAAGTCCTCCTAAACGAGGAATAGGTTTTTTATGAACTTTTCTTGGGTCTGGCTTATCCATGGCACCTGTTTTAACTGCAAATTTTATAACTAACGGTGTTAGGGCATATACAGCTATTAATGCTGTAATAAATGCTAAAAAATAACTAGGCATTACATTCGCACTCCTTTTCCATTAACACAGATTATAACTCACTAATAATTTGATTGTCAATAAATAATCAAGCCTATTTTGCTTATTTATCATTGTATTTCACTAGGAGCTACCTCAATAATGGAACCATCTGTTTCTAAATATACAACTTTTGCAATCATAGCATTTTTTAACATTCTACGACAAAGTAAGCAAGGTTTACCAGATGCTAATGTACCATCAGCATTATAACCTACTATATAAATAGTTGCTCCCTTCATCTTTACAGGGTCAGCTGCAATAACTGCATTTTGTTCAGCATGAACTGCTACACAAAGCTCATAACGCTGTCCTTTCGGAACATTATATTTTTCACGTTCACAATTACCAGTATCTATACAGTTTACTTCGCCTCTTGGTGCGCCATTATAACCAGTGGAAATAATGATTTTATCTTTTACAATAATTGCACCATATTTGCGTCTTAAACATGTGGAACGTTTGCCCACTGCTGTGGCAATATCTAAAAAATATGTGGTCCAATCAGGACGAACTTGTTTTGTCATTTATAAAAACCTCTTAAATAGTACCAAAAATTCTATCGCCAGCATCACCAATACCTGGAACAATATATCCATGTTCGTTCAAATGATCATCTACACAAGCTGTGTAAACTGGGATGTCTGGATGTCTTTCATTAAATGCCTTTATACCTTCTGGAGCAGATAATAAACACATGAAAATCATGGATTTTGCTCCACGTTTTTTTAGCATTTCTACAGCTTCTATTGCTGAACCACCAGTAGCAAGCATAGGATCTACTACTAATAATAAACGTTCATCAATATCTTTTGGCATTTTACAAAAATATTCAACTGGCTCTAATGTTTTTTCATCACGATATAGACCAATATGACCAATTTTCGCAGCTGGTATTAAATTAATAATACCATTAACCATGCCAAGACCTGCACGTAAAATAGGAACTACTGCCACTTTTTTTCCTGCTAATGTTTTTGCTACACATTTTGCCACAGGAGTTTCTATTTCTATATCTTTTGTTGGGAAATCTCTTGTTACTTCATAAGCCATTAACATAGAAATTTCATCTAATAATTGACGAAAATCTTTTGCACCTGTTTCTTTTTTACGCATTAAAGTCAACTTATGTTGAATTAATGGATGTTTTATAATATTTACTTTTAAATCTGACATAATATCCTCTTATTTTTCTTATTCTTCATATAATGGGAATTTCTTACAAATAGCTTGAACTTTTGCTTTTGTTGTTTCAATAACAGCACTATCTTCGCGATTTTCGATGACATCAGCAATGATATCTGCTACTTCACGAATATCTTCTTCTTTTAATCCTCTAGTTGTAAGTGCTGGTGTTCCTAGACGAATACCACTTGTTACAAATGGACTCAATGGTTCAAATGGAATTGTATTTCTATTTGCTGTGATACCTATTTCATCTAATAAGAATTGAGCTTCTTTTCCTGTGATATTTTTAGAGCGCAAATCTACAAGCATTAAATGATTATCTGTACCACCTGATACAATTCTAAATCCTTTTTTCACAAGTTCATCTGCTAAGGCTTTTGCATTATCTAAAACTTGTTGCTGATAAACTTTAAATTCATCACTTAAAGCTTCTTTAAATGCTACTGCTTTTGCTGCTATTACATGCATCAATGGGCCACCTTGAATACCAGGGAAAATAGCTTTATTAAATTGTTTGCCAAATTCTGCATCACGACAGAGGATTAAACCACCACGAGGTCCTCTAAGTGTTTTATGTGTAGTTGTTGTTACTACATCTGCATATGGCACTGGACTTGGATGAAATCCTGCTGCTACTAAACCTGCAATATGTGCCATATCAACCATGAAATATGCACCCACAGATTTTGCAATCTGTGCCATGCGTTCAAAATCGATAACTCTAGAATAAGCACTAGCTCCACCAACGATTAATTTGGGTTGATGTTCTTTTGCTAATCTTTCTAATTCATCATAATCGATGCGTTCAGTTTCTTTATCTACACCATAAGGAATAATTTTAAAATATTTACCAGAAATATTTACAGGGCTACCATGTGTTAAATGACCACCATCTGTAAGGTTCATACCTAAAATAGTATCTCCTGGCTGTAGCAAAGCAAAATATACTGCTGTATTTGCTTGTGCTCCGGAATGTGGTTGTACATTTGCATATTCTGCACCAAATAATTTTTTAGCACGGTCAATTGCTAATTGTTCTACAACATCAACATATTCACAACCGCCATAATAACGCTTACCTGGATAACCTTCTGCATATTTATTTGTAAGTACACTACCTTGTGCTTGCATAACAGCTTTACTTACAATATTTTCTGAAGCAATCATTTCCAATTTATCACGTTGACGAGAAAGTTCTTTGTTGATGGCTTCTTGTATTTCTGTATCAACAACATCTAAATTTTTCAATAAATCCATATAATTATTCCTCCACCTAAAGGGTTATTAATTATTTATAATAATTAATTTTAGAGATTGATTTTATTATTTTGCTTCTAAAGCCATGATTTTATTTACACGACGTTCATGACGACCGCCAGCAAATTCAGTTTTCATCCATGTACGCACGATTTCATCTGCAATTTCAAAACCAGTTGTACGTCCACCCATTGCTAAAACATTAGCATTATTATGTTCACGAGACATTTTTGCTGTATATGTTTCATGGCAAAGAGCAGCTCTAATACCTTTGATTTTGTTTGCAGCAATAGAAATACCAATACCTGTACCACAAAGTACAATACCTCTATCAGCTTCGCCATTAGCTACTGGTGTACAAACTTTTTCAGCGATATCTGGATAATCTACAGATTCTGTGCCAAAAGTTCCTACATCTTCTACTTCTACTTCAGCAAATTCTTCTTTTAATACTCTTTTTACTTCTTCTTTTAAATCCACAGCACCGTGGTCACTACCAATAATTAATTTCATCTTAATCGACTGTATCCAGTCTTTCCCTCCTTATAGCTTTAATAGCTAAAGCTCAATTATTTCATACTATGATTATTTTATCATAATACAAAAGTTAATCAAAGGATTAAATAAAAATACTATTAAAGCCACTAGCCTTATGGAGCCTATTCATAATAGCAAGCCCTATGCCTTTATCTGTTGTACCTTGTGCTAAAATTATATCCACATCTTTATCATCAAAATAGCGCAAACCTTCATATATTTCACTAGCTATTTGCGCTAAATTTTCTTGGCTACCATAGGAAAAAGTATTTTGATGATTTAATTCATTAGCCACTTCATCGCTTACAAGTAAGCCAACTTTTTTTCCTTCATTTTCATACTTATGCAAAATCTCTTTTATTGATGATGACATCTTTTCGTTATCACCTTCAACTAAAATCATATCCACTTTAGGTGCATAATGTTTATATTTCATGCCTGGAGCTTTTGGTACTACATTAGCTCCAACAATAGCTTTATCAATTTTCACTACAGGGAAAATTTCTTCTAACATTTCTTTAGTAATAGCTCCTGGTCGTAAAATGATAGGAACATCTTCTGTACAATCTACAATTGTAGACTCTACACCAAATTGGCAAGCTCCCCCATCTAAAACCATATCTATTCTACTTTGTAAATCCTTATAAACAGCTTGTGCTGTTGTTGGACTTGGTCTACCTGAAATATTGGCACTTGGTGCTGCTATTGGTGTATCAGCATATTTAATCAAAGCTCTGGCTATGTCATTATCTGGCATACGTACTGCTATAGTATCAAGACCACCAGTTACTGCTTTTGGTACGATATTGCTTTTCGGTAAAATAATCGTGATAGGGCCTGGGCAAAAAGCAGTCATTATCTTTTTTGCCATTGGTGTTACTTCACTCACAATGCGGCCTAACATTTTTTGGTCATTGATATGCAAAATTAAAGGATTATCTGATGGTCTTCCTTTAGCCAAATATATATTTTTTGATGCTACTTCATTTAAACCATCTCCGCCTAATCCATATACTGTTTCTGTTGGAAAGGCTACTAAACCACCATCTTTTATACATTGCCCAGCTCTTTTTAAAGCTTCATCATCTATTGAATTTATTTTTATTAATTCTGTTTCCATGCCAATACCACCCTGTCAATACCTGCATAATCCTTGATGATTTCTATATTTTGCCAACCATTATCTATTGCCATCTGTTTCACAGGTTCAGCTTGATAAACGCCTATTTCCACAGCCATAAAACCACCATTTTTTAAATATTTCATGCCTTGAGTAAATAATCTTTGATAAAAGCTCAACCCATCTTTATTATCTGTAAGTGCCAATAATGGTTCATAATCTTTAACATCAATTTCTAAAGTTGCTATATCCTTTTGCGGAATATATGGCGGATTAGATACAATCACGTCAAAAACTTTATCTTTTACTGGCTCAAATAAATCGCCTACAAAAAATTCACATCTATCATCTACTTGCAAATTCTGAGCATTTTCTTTAGCTACAGCTACAGCATTAGCAGAAATATCCACTGTAAAACCTCTTGCTTTAGGTAAATTTTTAAGCAAAGATAAAATAATTGCTCCACTTCCTGTACCAATATCTACAATATCATAACTTTGTTTATCACCAAAATTTTCATTTACTTTAGCTATAGTATTTTCTACTAAAATTTCAGTATCAGGTCTAGGTATCAAAGTATCTTTTGTAACTTTAAAATCAAGTCCCATAAATTCTCTCTGACCTAAAATATAAGCTACAGGTATATGGCGAGCTCTTTTTGCTACATATTCACGAAATTTTGCCAATTCTTTTGCTTCCATAGGCTCATCAAAATGCACATACAAATAAATTCGCTTCTGTCCCAAAACATGAGACAGAAGCACTTCAGCATCAAGACGAGCAGACTCTATACCCTTTGATTTAAAATAATTAATTGTCCAATTCAACAAATAACTTATAGTCCATACATCTCTTGATTTTTCCATATTATTTTACCTGTTTTAATCTTTCAGTTTGATCAGCAGTTATAAGTGCATTGATGATTTCATCAATTTCACCATTTAAAACAAAATCTAATTTATGAAGTGTAAGTCCAATGCGGTGGTCTGTTACACGACCTTGAGGGAAGTTGTATGTGCGGATACGTTCACTTCTATCGCCTGAACCTACTTGAGATTTTCTATCTGCTGCGATTTCATTATTTTGTGCTTGTTGAGCTTGTTCTTGTACTTTTGCACGAAGTACTCTCATCGCTTTTTCTTTATTTTTAAGCTGAGATTTTTCATCTTGACATTGTACTACGATACCTGTTGGAATATGAGTAATACGTACGGCTGTTTCTGTTCTGTTTACATACTGACCGCCAGCACCACTAGCACAGTAAGTATCAATACGCAATTCATTTGCTTTAATATCTACTTCTACATCTTCAACTTCTGGTAAAACTGCTACTGTAACGGCTGAAGTATGCACACGTCCAGAAGATTCAGTCTGTGGTACACGCTGTACACGATGAGTACCACTTTCATATTTTAATTTACTGTAAGCACCATAACCATTGATACAGAAAGATACTTCTTTAAATCCGCCAAGTTCTGTAGGATTTGCATCAAGCATTTCAACTTTCCAGCCCTGCATTTCTGCATAACGAGAATACATTCTGAATAAATCACCAGCAAAAAGAGCAGCCTCTTCGCCACCTACACCACCACGAATTTCCATGATAACGTTTTTACTATCATTTGGATCTTTTGGCAATAATAAAATAGGAAACTCGCCTTCTAATACTTCTTTACGTGCAGATAATTCTTTTACTTCATCTTCAAGCATATGTCTCATATCATCATCTATATCTTCATCAAACATAGCTTTATCTTCATCTATTGTTTTGCATATTTTTTTGTATTCACGGAATTTATCCACAAGTTCAGTAAGTGCAGCATGTTCTTGATTATATTTTTGCCATTTTGGCATATCTGCAATAATATCTGGGTCACTAATCAAAGATTCCAATTCTAAATACTTATCTTCAACTGCTTGTAACTTATCTAACAATGCCTTTCCACCTCATTAATTTTATTCAACTAAAAGATTAGCGGTAGGCTAATAAAAACCTTCCGCTAATTTTAATTTACACATTTATTTATTTCTATAATAAAATACTATATCAAATACTAGCATTTACTTTCAAATCATTTAAATCTTGTTTATCTATAGTATCATCATTTTTAGTTTCTACTTTTGCTGTTTCTTCTACTTCAATAGCAGCCTTTAGAGATTTTACAGCAACTTCTATCATTGAATCGTCAGGTTCTCTAGTTGTTAGATACTGTAACCACAAACCTGGCAAAGAAATAGCATGTACTATTTTATTTTTAGAACGACCAGCAAAACGAATTAATTCATAAGATATACCCGCTACTACTGGTAATAATAAAACCCTAGAAATAATACGTTCCCAAAGGCTTGGCCAACCTAAGAAAGAAAACATAAAAATGCTGACAATCATAACAATTAATAAAAATGATGTTCCACAACGTGGATGTAATCGAGAAAATTTCTGTACATTTTCTGGTATCAATTCAACGCCAGCTTCATAAGCATGAATTGTTTTATGTTCAGCGCCATGATATTGAAATACTCTTTGAATATCTTTAGCTCTCGATATACCATATATATATAAGAAGAAAACAATCATGCGGACTAATCCTTCCCATAAATTCATAACCACATGACTATCCGTAGTAATCAAATTAACAGAAGCTGTAGGAATTACTACAAATAATAAAATAGCTGCACATAAAGATATAGCCATAGTAATTGCAATATCTTTATTTGTAAGCTTATCTGCTTCTTCCTCTCCTGCCATCTGTGCTGAATAAGTTAAGGATTTAAGCCCCATAACTAATGACTCACCTAAGGATAATATGCCACGGAAAAATGGCTTTTTAAATATAGGATATTTTTCTGCTAGAGAATTTATTGGTTTTACATCAACTGTAATTACGCCAGAAGGTTCTCTTACTGCTGTTGCCACTTTTTTAGGTCCACGCATCATTACACCTTCAATTACAGCTTGTCCACCTACCATTAATTTTTCTGACACTTAAAATCCACCTACCTTATTTAATTATAAATCTATAATTAATATTTATTTTTAAATATAAATGAAGCAGAGCATTTCTGCTCTGCTTAGCATTCGTATTTTTATTTTTTGCCATAACGTTTGTTGAATTTTTCAATACGTCCACCAGCTGCCATGTCGCGTTGACGACCAGTGAAGAATGGATGACATTTGGAGCAAACGTCTACACGTAATTCACCTTTAACAGAGCCAGTTTTAAAAGTATTGCCACAACCACAGATAACTGTAGTTTCTTTATAATCAGGATGGATTCCTTGTTTCATTCTGTCGCACCTCACTCTCTGACATTTACTGATTGATTATATCACAGACTTGACATACTTGCAAGCTTTAGTTATACGAACTACATTAGTTTACAATATTTTTTATCAACAATCAATAGTAATTGCAAATATCGTTGTAAATACTTATAATAAAATAAGTTAATTATAAAATCTGATATAATGTTTTTATTTGATAATAGAGAAGGGATAAGTTTTTTATGAAGAAAAATAATAATGATTTACAACATGTATGTAGTTTTTGTAAACGCAATATAACTATACGTTCCCAATATGATATGCCTATTTATGACCCTCAAACAGGTTTTGCTATCTGTAAAAATTGTATCAAAGATATTTATGGATATATTGTTGAACATGATAAACGTGATGAAAAATCTCAAAATCGCAAATTCGTAAATAGTCTTGATGATATCTTAGCTAAAAATAAACCTCATGTCATCAAAGAATTCTTAGATCAATATATCATCAACCAAGACCGCGCTAAAAAAATATTATCTGTTGCTGTATATAACCACTATAAACGCATGAAATATGGTTATACTCATGATAAACGCGATATGAATATTGAAAAATCTAATGTAATTATGCTTGGTCCTTCTGGTTGTGGTAAAACAGCTATGCTTCAACATTTATCTAAACTCTTAGATATTCCATTTGCTGTAACTGATGCTTCTAGTCTCACAGAAGCAGGTTTTGTTGGTTCTGACGTTGAAGTTGCTGTAAGAAATCTTTACTATGCTGCCGACAAAAATATTGAAAAAGCTGAACATGGTATAATCTATCTTGATGAATTTGACAAAATTGCTCGTAAATCTGGTGCTAATAACTCTATCACAGCAGACCCTGGTCATGAAGGTGTACAACAAGGTCTTTTAAAAATGATGGAAGGTGGCGTTGTTGAATTTACAGCTCAAGGACAACGTAAACATCCAGAAGCACCTACTATTAAAGTAGATACTACTAATATATTATTTATTGTTGGCGGTGCATTCGTTGGCATTGAAGAAATCATCGCCAAACGTTTAAAAACAGATAACAGTGGTATTGGTTTTGGAGCAAATGTTAAAACTAAAAATGATAAACCAGTATTTAATGATTTAATCCATAAAGTTCGCCCAGAAGATTTGATAAAATTCGGTATCATTCCAGAAATTATCGGTCGTTTACCTGTTATCTGCACACTTGAAGAACTCACTGAAGATGATTTATTAAAAATCTTAACTGAACCAAAAAATGCACCTGTGCGCCAATATCAAGAATTATTAGCTATGGATAAAGTAAAATTAGAATTTGAACATGATGCACTCTTAGCTGTAGCTAAAAAAGCTATCGAACGCAAAACTGGTGCTAGAAGTCTTCGTGGTATCTTAGAAGATGTTATGCTTGATATAATGTATGAAATTCCTCAATCTGATGAACCAAGAAAAGTTATCATCACTAAAGATTGTATTGAAAACCACACTCAACCTAAAATAGAGCCAATATCTACAAACGATACACAAACAAAATCCGAATAAATTTATATAATAAAACCTCGTTAAAAGCTTTCTGATAACTTTTAACGAGGTTTAATTTTTATCTTACTTATTTATTATCTATTATTTTTTTAAAACGGAACCATCATAATATAATGTAGCAAAATAATCTTCAATTGTTTCTGCACGACGAATTAATTCTACAGAACCATCTTCATGTAATAACAATTCTGCACTGCGCAATTTACCATTATAGTTGAAGCCCATTGCATGACCATGTGCACCTGTATCAAACATAACAATACGATCACCAATATCAATCTTAGGTAATTTACGATCAATAGCAAATTTATCATTGTTTTCACATAAAGAACCAGTTACATCATATACATGATCACAAGGTTCATTTTCTTTACCAACAACAACGATATGATGATAAGAACCATAAAGAGCTGGACGCATTAAATTTGCCATGCAAGAATCTAAGCCAATATAATTTTTATAAGTGTTTTTCTGATGCAATACAGTAGATACAAGATAACCATAAGGGCCTGTTATCGCACGACCTGATTCATAAGCAATAGCAGTAGTAGTAAGACCTGCTGGCACTAAAATTTCATCATATAATTTATGCACGCCTTCACCTAATGCTTCTAAATCTACAGCATTATCTTCAGGACGATAAGGAATACCAATACCGCCACCTAAATTAATGAATTCAAATTTGATACCTAATTTAGTTGCGATTTCAGCAGCTAAATCAAAAACAATTTTAGCATTTAATAATAAACCTTCAAGTCTAGTTTCATTGGAAATTACCATTGTATGAAGACCAAAACGTTTAACACCTTTATCCATAGCTATTTTATAAGCTTCAAGCATCTGTTCTTTAGTCAAACCATATTTAGCTTCTTCTGGTTTACCAATGATATCATTACCTTCAATTAAGTTACCAGGATTATATCTAAAAGACATAACTTGTGGCATACCAGCATTTTTCTCTAAATATTCAATATGTGTAATATCATCTAAATTGATAATAGCACCTAATTCAATAGCTTTTTGAAACTCATCTGCTGGAGTATCATTAGAAGTGAGCATTATTTTTTCACCATGAATACCTGACGCATCTGCAAGTAATAATTCTGGTAAAGAAGAACAGTCTGCACCTGCTCCTTCTTCTTGCATAATCTGTAAAATACGAGGATTTGGTGTTGCTTTTACTGCAAAATATTCTCTAAATTCAGGAGCCCAATCAAAAGCCTTCTTAAAACGGCGAAGATTTGCTCGAATTGCTTTTTCGTCATAAATATGGAAAGGTGTAGGATATTCTTTTATAATTTCTTCTAATCTTTCTTGAGAAATAGGAAATTTTTTAATTGCCATTTATTTGCCTCCTGATTTTATATTTATTACATAATCTTTATATCTGTGTTTTAAAATTGTTACATGTTAACAGATAATAAGCTGATTATAACATTTATTGAGAACTTTAGTCAATTTATAATTAGAATAAATCCACTAACTTAAAACATAATGAATAAAAAAATATACATGTATACATGATGGATATATATAAAAAAAATTTACAATTTGTAGTATAATCATAAGAGTTCCCAGTTAACAGTGTTATTAATCAAATAAATTTTGTCTTTTATATTTAGGAGGAATTTACATATGAGTTTTAGTATGGTTGCATCTCATAGTACAGGAAAAGTTTTGAAAGATGTCATTTTTGGTGCAAGTGCTGCTTGCAATGAAGCTATTCAAAAATATGGAGCAAACAAAGTAACTAATGGTACAATTGGTGCTATTATGGACGACGAAGGCAAACTTATTTGCATTCCTACAGTAGAAAAAGTTCTTCGCTCCTTACCTACAAATGAACTTGCTGCTTATGCTCCTATCATTGGTCTTCCTGCATATCTTGAAGCTGTAAAAAATCTTACATTTGCTGATAATAAACCAGACGGATACCTTGAAGCTGTTGCTACTGCTGGTGGTACTGGTGCTATACATAATACCATTTGGAATTATTCTGAAATTGGCGATAGCGTTTTAACTTCTGATTGGTATTGGGGTACTTATAACGTTTTATGTCAAGAAGCTGGCCGTAAATTAGAAACATATGAACTTTTCGATGAAAATATGAACTATAATATCGAAAGCTTCACAGATAAAGTAAATACTCTTTTAGCTGACCAAGACTCCTTACTTATCATCATCAATACTCCTGCACATAATCCAACAGGATATAGCTTATCTGAAGAAGATTGGGATAAAGTTCTTGATGTTTGTAAAGAACATGCTAAAGGTGGCAATAAAAAAATCACTTTACTTGTAGATATCGCTTACATCGACTATGCCGGTGAAAAAAATGAATGTCGCAAATTCATGAGAAAATTCTCCAATCTTCCTGAAAATATCTTCACTATTTTCGCTTTCAGTATGTCTAAAGGTTATACACTTTATGGTCAACGTACTGGTGCTATGGTTGGTCTTTCTTCTAGCAAAGAACTTACTACTGAATTTTTAAATGTCTGCAAATATACAAGCCGTGCTACATGGTCTAACATCAACCGTGGCGCTATGGCTACACTTGCTGCTATCGATCAAGATAAAACTTTACTTGCTCAATTTGAAGCAGAACGCGACGCTATTTATCAGACTATCAAACAACGTGGTGCAATCTTCATGGAAGAAGCAAAAGCTTGCGGTCTTAAAGCATTACCTTACAAAGCAGGTTTCTTCTTATCCATTCCATCTAGCGATCCTGCTGCTGTTTGCGATAAATTACATGACGATTTAATCTTCGCTGTACCATTAAAACGCGGTGTAAGAATTGCAGTTTGCTCTATCTCTGCTGAAAAAATGCATGGTATTGCTCAAAAAACATTAAATGCTTTAAACTTTGTTGAAGGTAAATAATAAAATTTTCACTTCTAATTAAATATAAAAATATAAACAAAAAAGGTAAGTTACTTTATTAATTATATTAAGTAACTTACCTTTTTTATTGCATATATATTTTTATTTTATTATTAGCTATTTTTTCTGTGAAGGATTAATATGTTCTCTACCATATCTATTCCAACTTATATTATTTTCTTGTCTACCAATCATAGGAACGTCTTGTGTACCACCTATTTGTTCTACATCAAGAAAAAATTCTGTACCGCTTACAATTACATGATATCTTTTTTGTTTCATTATCAATTACTCCTTTATCTCTATCAGCCACCGAACATAGCAAGCATAGTACCTGCAGCCACTGCTGTACCAATTACCCCTGCAACATTTGGACCCATAGCATGCATTAATAAATAGTTACTAGGATTTGCTTTTTGACCTTCAATTTGAGATACACGAGCTGCCATTGGCACAGCGGATACACCTGCTGAGCCAATAAGTGGATTAATTTTGCCACCACTTAATTTACACATTACTTTACCAAGTAATACACCAGCTGCTGTACCGCCAGCAAATGCAACTAAACCTAAGAAAATAATTTCTACAGTCTGTAAGCGCAAAAATTTATCAGCAGACATTGTAAGACCTGTACCTAATGCTAAGAAAATAGTAACTATATTACAAAGTGCATTTTGTGATGTATCAGATAATCTATCTGTAACACCAGATTCACGGAATAAATTACCAAGCATCAACATACCAATTAAAGAAGCGATAGGTGGTAATAATAAGCTTATAATGATTGTAGCCATAATAGGGAATACAATACGTTCAAATCTAGTAACTTCTCTTAACTGACCCATTTTTATAGCACGTTCTTCTTTAGTTGTAAATAAACGCATAATAGGTGGTTGAATAAGTGGTACTAAAGACATATATGAATATGCCGCTACTGCTATTGCACCTAATAAATCTGGAGCCAATTTTGTTGCTAAGTAAATAGCTGTAGGGCCATCAGCGCCACCAATAATACCAATGGAAGCTGCTTCTTGAACATTAAAGCCAAGTAACATTGCTCCACCTAAAGCCACAAATACACCAAATTGTGCAGCAGCTCCTAACATCAATGTATTAGGATTAGCAATAAGTGGTCCAAAATCAGTCATTGCACCTACACCTAAAAAGATAAGTGGTGGGAAAATTTCCATCTGAATACCTTGACCAATAGCCCACATAACACCTTCGTGGAAACCATTATTTGGAAAATTTGCTAATACACAGCCAAATGCAATTGGTGTTAAAAGCAAAGGTTCATAACCTTTACCAATTGCTAAATATAATAAAATAAGTCCAACTACTATCATAGTAATATTTCCCATGTTCAAGGCTACATATCCACTATCTGTCCAAACAGATTGAATTGCCACTAAAAAAGCATCCATATTATAATGCCTCCCATTCTTTTATATACTTTCTTTATAGCTCTATGATTATATTGCATAATACTATAATTTTCTTATTGATTTTATTTCAAAATCTTTACATCCATAAGCCATTAAAGAAGTAACTATTATTGCTGCTAAAGTTTTATCTGCCATATCATCTTTAGGGACTTGAACCTGCTCAACTGGCTTTACCTCTTCTTTTTTAGGTTCAGCTTTTCTTATTCTTGTAGGGTCAATAACATGTATTAGCCTAATAAATAAGCCTAGAATGTACAATACTACAAATACTATTGTCATATTAATAACCATAATTAATACAGGATTTGGTGCGTCCATATTTATTCCACCCTTCTGAAATTATATATATTACTAATTCTTTATAAAAATTTTAAATCCTTCTAAGGCGAAAAAAATTTTCAAAAATTTTTAATTTATTGAAAAACAATTACATTATTTTTGGTTTTCTATTACATCTTGTTATACATAAAAAAAGAGATACCCTTCGATATCTCTTATATACGCTCACGAATTTTATGCAAAGTCGCTTGCAAGTTCTTTGCTAAAAGTGATTCTAAATCTTTTAACTCTGAACAATCATATTCATACGTTACCTCTGGTATACGATGCAAACGTGCTTCACCAAAAAATTCATCTCTAAAAACATTGTAATAAATAATAAAATTACTTTCTTTACTAAAGTCACAATAATCAATGATAATATATGAACCATTTATTATCTTCACGGGCTCTTTAGGATTGATAAATAATTTAAAACCATCTATTTCTTTTGGTAAATTATCAATATATTCCCAATCCATAATAGCTTTATCTTCAATAATAGAACTTATATGTTCTCTATTAAAATGAGAAATATCTCCTAATAGATTATCAAATCGCTCTTTTAGAATTACTTCCAGTTTATCAAGACTTTCAGAAATATACTCTATCGCACAAAATTCCGTAAGCCCAATAGTTACTAACAGTTTATATTCTTTTGTTTCTTCATGATAATAAATCGTTGTTTTTCGTTTTAAATCATCATTTTCATAACTATAAATTTGAAATGTATCTGCAACTTCTTGCATCAATATTTTCAATTTAAAATTGTTTTTCTCAGGTGGTAAAGATTGCAAATAAGTCCAGACCGAAACTTCAGCCTGGACTTTTTCTAATTGTTCTTTTTTCATTAAAAATTATTTACCAGTACGACCACGTTTTGTCATAGGTACATTGTCATGGCAAAGTGGGCATTCTTCTGGTTTATAAGTTGTAACATCAAGATGTAAAAGTGCATGAGCAGGAACATCTTCAAATGTAGCTTTACCACCACTTCTATCTACAAGAAGACCTACACCTACTGGAATAGCACCTTCAGCTTTTACTACATCAATAACTTCTCTTACAGAACCACCAGTTGTAACGATATCTTCAACGATAGCAACTCTTTCACCTGGTTTTAAGCTAAAGCCACGACGGAAAGTCATTTTACCATCAACACGTTCTGTGAAAATAGCTCTTGTATCAAGTGCTTTACCAACTTCATGAGCAAGTAAAATACCGCCAGTCATAGGGCCTACTACAGTATCAATATTTTTATCAGCAAAATATTCAGCAAGTGCTTTGCAAAGCTGTTCTGTGTATTTTGGTTGCTGTAACACATTGAATTTTTCTACATACATTGGGCTATGAAGTCCAGAAGTTAAAAGGAAATGACCTTCCATAATAGCATTAGTTTTTATTAATAATTCTTTTACTTCTTGTTCAGTCATGATTAAGCATTCTCCATTTCTTTTAATATATTTTCAGCAGCTTCTACTGGATTTTGAGCTGCTCTTATTGGTCTGCCTACAACAAGATGAGTAGCACCATCTGCTAAAGCTCTAGCTGGAGTTGCAATTCTGCTTTGGTCATCAATAGAAGCACCAGCAGGACGCACACCTGGTGTTATGATAAGGAAATCTTCGCCACAAGCTTCACGAATGAATTTTGCTTCTTGTGGTGATGCTACTACACCATCAAGTCCAGCTTCTTTAGTGAGTTTTGCTAAACGAATTACTTGGTCTTTTATAGAAGCAGTTTGACCAAGACCTTCCCAATCAGCTTCATTGATACTTGTTAAAATTGTTACAGCAATGATTTTTGGTGCTTCAATACCCATTTTTTTAGCTTCAGCACGCACTGTATCTGCTGCTGTTTTCATCATAGTGTATCCACCTGAAGCATGAACATTCATAATGTCTACACCTTGATATAAAAGTGAACATAATCCTTGTGCTACTGTGTTTGGAATATCATGCAATTTTAAATCTAAAAAGATTTTTTTATTGCGTTTTTTCAATTCTTCAATAATAGATGAATCTACTCTATAAAATAATTCCATTCCTACTTTATAGAAAACAACACTATCACCTAATTTGTCAACTAAAGCGAGCGCATCTTCTTTTGTATGGAAATCAAGAGCAACGATTAATTTATCTTTTACCATAAAAATACCTCGTTATCATTTAATTGAATTTACTACAATTATCCAACAATATAAACTCGACATTGCAATGTGTATTTTTACAAATATACGCCGATAAGAAATCCTATCGGCGTATAAATTTTACGTTAAATTATGCTAGTTCATCGCCACGACCAATATAATCTTGAAGTGCTAAAGAATATACTAATCGACGTTCACGAATGAAGCTCAATACACGCAATACTTCCCAAGCAGTATCTAAAGATGTAAGACATGCAATACCATGTTCTACAGTAGCACGGCGAATTCTGAAACCATCTTTAGCGAATTTCTGACCTGGAGTTTGTGTAGTAATAACCATATTAATACCGCCAGCTTTAATCATTTTAATGATATCGCTGCTACGATCACTGCCTACATTTTGTCCACGTTCATGAACTTTATATACGATAGAAGATTCTACGCCTACTTCTTTTAATGCTTTAGCTGTACCTTCTGTAGCTGCAATTTTGAAACCAAGTTCAGCAAAAGCTCTACCTAATTGTTTCATTTCTTCTTTGTCTTTATTAGCTACAGTGAAGAGAATTGTTCCTTCATGAGGAATATTCATACCTGCACCTGTGATAGCTTTATATAAAGCACGTGCATAATGGTAGTCAATACCCATTACTTCACCTGTGGATTTCATTTCAGGCCCAAGGGAAATATCTACATCTTGCATCTTAGCAAAGGAGAATACAGGAGCTTTTAAAGCTACATATGGTTTTGGTTCTACAAGACCAGATTTTAAACCAAGGTCTGTAAGTTTTTCACCTAATGCTGCACGAGTAGCAAGTTCTACCATATTGATATCTGTAACTTTGCTTAAAAATGGTACAGTACGGCTAGAACGAGGATTTACTTCGATTACATATACATTATCATTTACTACAACGTATTGGATATTTAATAAACCTTTAACATTGAGATTTAAACCAAGACGTTTTGTATAGTCAATGATAGTGAAGATTACTTTAGAAGATAAAGTCTGTGGAGGATATACCGCAATACTATCTCCAGAGTGAACACCAGCACGTTCGATATGTTCCATGATACCTGGAATTACTACTGTTTCACCATCAGCAATAGCATCAACTTCTACTTCTGTACCTTGCATATAATGGTCGATGAGTACAGGATGATCTGGTGTAACTTTTACAGCACGGTTCATATAATCGCGTAATTCATCTTCATTATATACGATTTCCATTGCACGACCACCAAGTACGTAAGATGGACGAACCATAGAAGGATATCCGATTTTTTCAGCTGCTTTTACTGCATCTTCAACATTTGTTACGCTAGCACCTTGAGGTCTTGCGATATTAGTCTGTTCTAATACTTCATCAAAACGTTCACGGTCTTCAGCACGGTCGATATCATCAACAGATGTACCGAATACTTTTACGCCAGCAGCTTTTAAAGATGCTGCAAGGTTGATTGCAGTCTGACCACCGAACTGAACGATAACACCTTCTGGCTGTTCTTTATCAATGATATTTAAAACATCTTCTGTTGTAAGTGGTTCAAAATAGAGTCTATCGGAAATATCAAAGTCTGTACTTACTGTTTCTGGGTTATTGTTGATAATGATTGCTTCAATACCCATTTTGCGAAGTGCCCATACAGAATGAACGGAACAATAGTCGAATTCTACACCCTGACCAATACGGATTGGACCAGAACCTAAAACGATTACTTTACGTTTGTTTGTAGTCTGTACTTCATCTTCTTGAGCATGGAATGTAGAATAATAATATGGTGTAGCAGCTTCAAATTCAGCAGCACAAGTATCAACCATTTTATAGCAAGGTAAAAGATTAATATCTTTTCTCATGTTGCGAACTTCATTCATTTCTTTGCCTACAATTTCAGCAATAGAACGGTCTGCTAAACCATAGCGTTTTGCACGACGTAAGTTTTCTTCTGTTAAGCCGTCTTTTGCAAGTGCAATTTCTGTATCTGTGATATTTTTAATTCTACGTAAGAACCATTTATCAATTTTTGTAACTGCATTGATTTCATCAATATCACAAATGCCGCGACGTAATACTTCAGCGATAACGAATAAACGTTCATCATTGATACGAGATAAATGATTTTTAAGTTCTTCATCGCTCCAAGTATCAATTTTATCAATGTGTAAGCGATTTACACCAATTTCGAGAGAACGTACTGCTTTTAATAATGCACCTTCAAAGCAACGGTCGATAGACATAACTTCACCTGTTGCTTTCATCTGTGTACCAAGTGTACGGTCAGCATATACGAATTTATCGAATGGCCAACGAGGGAATTTAACTACGCAATAATCTAAGGAAGGTTCAAAGCAAGCTTTTGTTTTCTTAGTTACTGCATTTGTGATTTCATCTAAAGTATAACCGATAGCAATTTTAGCGGAAACTTTAGCAATTGGATAACCAGTAGCTTTAGAAGCGAGCGCACTAGAACGGCTAACACGTGGGTTAACTTCGATTACATAGTATTGATTGGATTTTGTATCTAATGCGAACTGTGCATTACATCCACCTTCAATACCAAGTTCACGAATAATACGTAAAGATGCACTACGAAGCATTTGATATTCATGGTCAGTAAGTGTCTGAGATGGAGCAACTACGATACTATCACCTGTATGCACACCAACTGGATCAAGGTTTTCCATGTTGCAGACTACGATACAGTTATCGTTGGAATCACGCATAACTTCGTATTCTACTTCTTTCCAACCAGCAACACTACGTTCGATAAGTACTTGACCTATCATACTGTATTTTAAACCGCGAATAACGATTTCAATTAATTCTTCTTCATTTTCTGCAATACCGCCGCCAGTACCACCAAGAGTATATGCTGGACGTACAATGATAGGATAACCAATCTGATTTGCAAAATCTACAGCAGAAGCTACATCATCAACGATTGTACTTTCTGGAATTGGTTCGCCTAATTTTTGCATAGTTTCTTTGAAAAGCTCACGGTCTTCAGCACGTTCAATAGCTTCCAAAGAAGTACCTAATAATTCAACATTATATTTTTCTAAAAGACCTGCTTCAGATAATTTTACAGCAAGGTTAAGACCAGCCTGACCACCTAATGTTGCAAGTAAACCATCTGGACGTTCTTTTGCTAAAATTTCATCTAAAAATTCAACTGTAAGAGGTTCTATATATACACGGTCAGCGATATCTTTATCTGTCATAATTGTAGCAGGGTTACTGTTTACAAGTACAACTTCAAGTCCTTCTTCTTTTAATGCACGGCAAGCCTGTGTACCTGCATAGTCAAATTCAGCAGCCTGACCAATGATAATAGGACCAGAACCGATAACCATTACTTTTTTTAGATTTTGTTTTTTTGGCACTTAATTATTCCCCTTTCTGAAGCATTGCCCAAAATTGGTCAAATAAATATCTATTATCATCTGGACCTGGTGAAGCCTCTGGATGATATTGTACAGAGAAAATAGGTAATTGTGTATGACGAATACCTTCTACTGTACCATCGTTTACAGCTCTATGTGTTACTTCAAGTGGCAATCCTTTTAAAGATTCTTCATCTACAGCATAACCGTGGTTTTGAGATGTAATATGAACTCTACCAGTGAGTAAGTTTTTAACTGGTTGATTGGAACCACGATGACCGAATTTTAATTTATAAGTGTCTGCACCAAAAGCTAAGGATAATAACTGATGACCAAGACAAATACCAAATGTAGGTTTTTCACCTGCAATTTCACGTACTACTTCAATGATTTCTGGTAAATCTTTTGGATCCCCAGGGCCATTAGATAAGAAGATACCATCTGGATTTAAAGCCATGATTTCATCAGCTTTAGTATCAGCTGGAACGATTGTTAAATCACAACCAATGCCATGAAGAGAATCTAAAATATGTTGTTTTATACCAAAGTCCATAACTACAACATGTGGACCGCCTGGATTTTCCATTTTATAAGTTTTTGGTGTAGTAACAATTTTTACTACTTCTTTTGGAATTTCATTTTTCATTAAAGCATCAATTTCTTCTTGAGTTGCAGTTTCAGGTACAAGAACACCTTTCATAGCACCTAAAGAACGAATATGACGAGTAACAGCACGAGTGTCTACATTATATAAGCAAGGAATATCTTGTGCTTTTAAGAATTCAGCTAATTCTTCTTCTTTTTGCCAGTTGCTACCAATATCACAAAGTTCGCCAATGATAAAACCATTGAAGAAACATTTACGAGATTGATTGAATTTTTTTGCTGCACCATAGTTACCGATTAATGGGTAAGTGAGTGTAACGATTTGACTGCAATAAGATGGGTCAGTTAAAATTTCCTGATAACCTGTCATACCAGTATTGAATACAACTTCACCTAAAACAGGTCTTTCATCAAGCATATCGCCATAAAAAACTGCTCCGTCTTCTAATACTAATTTGCCTTTCAAAAGAGCACCTCCAAATTATTAAGCTATAATTTCACCATTATCCATTACAATATTGCCTTCAACAATAGTCATAACGGCTTTACCTTTTAATGTACGACCTACAAATGGACTATGAGAACCTTTTGTGTAGAATTTTTCTTTTTCTACTGTCCATTCAAGTTCTGGGTCAAAAATAGTTATATCTGCCATAGCATTTTCTTCTAAGATACCACGTTTACCATCGAAGAATAATTTACCTGGCATATAACTCATTTTAGCTACAAGCTCATTTAAAGAAATTAAATCTTTATGATATAAATCTGTTAATAATACGCCAAGCGCAGTTTCAAGACCTGGGAACCCACTTGGAGCGAATTTATATTCACGATCTTTTTCTTCTTGAGCATGTGGTGAATGGTCTGTTGCAATGATATCAATAGTACCATCTTTTAATCCTTCAAGAGCTGCATTTACATCAGCTTGTCCACGAAGTGGTGGATTTACTTTTGTTGAAGAATCTGTTGGGTCTACCATTTCATCAGTCATAGTCAAATGATGAGGTGTTACTTCTGCTGTAACTCTCACACCACGTTTTTTAGCTTGACGAACCATATCAATTGCATTTTTAGAACTAATATGAGAGATATGCACCCATGCATCAGCATATTCAGCTAACAAAATTTCACGCATTACTGCGATATCTTCTGCTACTGTTGGTCTACCTTTCATACCAAGCATAGCAGAACGATGACCTTCATTCATTACACCTTCTGCTACAAGACTTGTTTCTTCTGCATGAGACATAATTGCTTTATCAAAAGTTCTTAAATAATCAAATGCATTAAGCATTAATTTGCAATTATTATCAAAATGACCATCATCAGAAAAAGCTACAGCACCAGCTTGTGCCATATCGCCGACTTCTGCTAATTCTTTTCCTTCTTGCCCTTTAGTGAGTGCACCAATAACTTCAATATGCACTACGCCTTCATCTTGAGCACGTTGTTTTAATCCATTTACTAAGATTGCATTATCTACTACAGGTTTTGTATTTGGCATTGTTGCAACTGTTGTAAACCCGCCAGCAGCAGCAGCTTTAGAGCCAGAAGCAAAATCTTCTTTAGCTTCTTGACCAGGTTCACGAAGATGAGTGTGCATATCAATAAAGCCTGGAGCTACTACTTTGCCTTTAGCATCTATTACTTTTGCATCACTAGCTTCTAAATTTTCACCAATAGCTACGATTTTACCATTTTCTACAAGGACATCACTGACAGCATCAAAATCTTTGCCAGGATTTATAACTCGTCCACCTTTAATCAGTAATTTCATTGTCTTTTCCTCCTGTTAAAGTTAGAGTTAATAAAGCCATACGAACAGCAACACCATTTTGTACTTGGTCTTGAATTGCAGAATTTAAACCATAAGCAATTTCTGGAGAAATTTCCACACCTTTATTCATTGGACCTGGATGAAGAATTAATACATCTTTTTTAGCTAAAGCTAAACGTTCTTTATTCAAGCCAAAGATACGTGCATATTCACGAAGAGATGGGAATAAACCTGATTTCATACGTTCAAGTTGAATACGTAAAACATTAATTACATCAGCATCTTTAATTGCATCTTCCACACGGTCATGTACAAAAATACCAGGTTCTTCAGCTAAATATCTTGGTAATAATGTTTTTGGACCTGCAAGATGAACTTCTATGCCCATTTTTCTCATACCCCAAATATCGCTACGAGCTACACGGCTATGAAGTATATCCCCAATAATAGCAACTTTTAAACCTTTTAAAGTTCCTTTATGTTGTCTAATTGTGAATAAATTCAACAATCCTTGAGATGGATGTGCATGTGCTCCGTCCCCTGCATTTATGATAACTGGGCTTACAACTTTAGTTGCATATTCAGCTGCACCTTCGGCACTATGACGCATGATGATAGCATCAACGCCCATATCTTCAAGTGTAAGTAATGTATCGCGAAGGCTTTCACCTTTAACAATACTACTTGTACTAGATGTAATATTTACTACATCTGCACTTAGATATTTGCCTGCTAATTCAAACGAAGTACGTGTTCTTGTACTTGGTTCATAAAATAAAGTAACAACTGATTTTCCTCTTAATGTTGGTAATTTTTTAATATCACGATGAATGATATTTTTCATTTCTTTTGCTGTGTCCAACACTAATTCGATTTCTTCCGGAGAAAAATATTCTAATCCAAGAATATTTTTACCACGTAATGAAACGCTGTTTCTACTCAACATAGTCACTCCTTCGCACTTTAAATGAAACCCAAAATCAAAAAAAGCCTTCCTATGCGAAGGCATAAGAAAGCTACTGATAGCGCAATATAAAGATATATAGTGCTCCCTTTCAACCTCGCTGGATTTTTTTAAAGGGCTATATTTTTATTACTCAAATACTATCATAAACTAGTAATCCTGTCAAATAAAAATGCCTGCATATCTTCTTTAATTATTATATCAAATTATTTATATTTATTATATAACTATCCCAACAAATAATTTAATAATTATTTATCTAGCTACAAAAAGGCTATATATCATGATTTATTCATAATATATAGCCTTCTTTATTTATATAGCTTATTATAATGTTTTTTATTTTCTAGTACACGTTTTACATATTCTCTTGTCTCAGGAAAAGGTATTTTGGTATAATCTTTAAAATTTATATCCCAATGATATTTTTCCATCCATTCATATACATTTCCTCTACCTGCATTATAAGCTGCAAGAGCTAATACTTCATTTCCTTCAAATTCTGTCTGCAATTCAGATAGGTACCATGTACCATATTTTATATTCATATTCACATTATACAATTTATCTACAGAAAAACTATCATCTTCTATTTGCGTAGCAATCCAGCTACCAGTTTCTGGCATGATTTGCATAAGACCTCTAGCCCCATGGACAGAAGTAGCATCTTGACGAAATTTACTTTCCGCTAAAATAACACTTGCCACTAAATTTCTATCTACTTCATATCTATCTGCATAAAAATTTATTGTATCTTGATAATCATATGGATATAAATATTTTCGTTGAAAATCCTCATTTTGCCAAACAAAATAACTTAAACTAGCTAATACTAAAATCATTAGCAATAATTTTTTCCAAAAACTCATTTTACGTTTTGTCTTAATATTTACTTGATGGTGTATCCTCTCACTCCTGAACCTCCCACGACTAAAGTCGCGGGGTTCTCGGTCAAGTATTCTAACGAATACAGTATCTCCGAGCTATCCCCATAGTTCCTACGGTTCTTATATATATTATTTAAGATTTAAGCTATGTTTAATATTCTTAATCCTTCATTTCTAATATTTATAGCTGCATTTACATCTCTATCGTGATGTGTTTTACATTTAGGACAGTTCCAATCTCTAACACTTAAGTCTTTTACTTCAGTATTTTTATATCCACAAACATGACACAATTGGCTTGAAGGATAAAATTTATCTATTTTGACAATAACTTTTCCAAACCATTTGGCTTTATATGTTAGTTGTCTCATAAACTCTGACCATCTGACATCAGCTATATTTCTTGCTAATTTATGATTTTTCATCATGTTTTCAACTTGCAAATCTTCAAGACAGATTACATCATAATTTCTGATAAGTTGACATGTCACTTGATGTAGTAAATTATGTCTTTGGTTGGCAATTCTATCATGTAATTTAGCTACTTTTACTCTAGCCTTTTCCCAATTTGAACTTCCTTTTGTTTTTCGAGAAAGCTCTCTTTGGAGTTTAGCTAATCTAGTCAGTGATTTCTGCAAGTATTTAGGATTGCTATATTTTACTGCATCTGATGTTATGACAAAATCCTTTATTCCTAAATCTAAGCCAACATATTTATTCGTTTTGATGAATTCAGGTTGAGGCACATCTGTACAACATAGTGCAACGTAATATTTTCCACTGGGAATCTGTGATACTGTCGCACTTAAAATCCTACCTTCTATTTGGCAATATTTATCCCTTATTTTAATCTTACCTATTTTAGGTAATTTTATTTTATTTACCAAAAATGCAATGTTGTTATTTGTCATATTTGTTTTGTACGATTTATACCGATTCTTTTTAGATTTGAATTTAGGAAAGCCTGCTTTTTGTCTATTAAAAAAGTTTTTATAAGCTGTATCTAAATTCTTTAAAGCATTTTGTAAAGAGGATTTATCTGGTTCTTTGAGCCACTTTTTTTCTTTTTTTAATTGAGTAAGCTCTTTTGAACATTCGTTATAACCTATGGTCTTTTTATTTTGCTCATATGCTTTAATTCTTCTATCTAAAAAGTAATTATATATAAAACGTACACAGCCAAAAGTTTTTTGAAGTAAACTTTCTTGTGTTTTG
>NZ_FOCY01000025.1:0-31778 GCF_900110235.1 Megamonas sp. Calf98-2
GGCTTTACTTCCATCTCGATTAAATCGACGTGAAGCTCCTGACAAATATTATTAATCAACTCCTTTAATCGTTCATCAACACCATTGTTCAACACTTTTCTACGATATTTAGGACAAAATACTACATGATATTTACAAGAATATACTATATTATTATTTGATTTATATTTCATAAAAGTATTATATAACTATTAAAAATATAATACAATAAAAAACAATGATATCGAATCATTGTTTTTTAGCGAGCTTATATCCCCATAAATAAATTTAGGGGCTTTACGCTCGCATTTGGTAATAAACATCATAATTATATGTGCAACTAGCGATGAGTTGCCCTTCTGTGGAAAATAAAGTGGCTTTATTTCCAGATGTTCCTAAGTCGTGAGCTAGTAAGTATTTACCCATAGGTATGCTCCTAATTATTTATTATTGTATGCTTCTGTGATTTTTATAGCAGAAGATGTGCCAATTCTTTCAGCACCAGCTTCAATCATTTTTAAGCAAGTATCTAAATCGCGAATTCCACCAGCGGCTTTTACTTTTACTGTGTTTTTGACAATGCTTTTCATGAGTTTTACATCTTCAACTGTAGCGCCACCTGTACCAAAGCCTGTAGAAGTTTTGATGAAGTCTGGTTTTATTTCAAGTGCTATTTCGCATAATTTAATTTTTTCTTCATCAGTAAGATAGCAATTTTCAAAAATAACTTTAGAAATTACATTATGTTTTCTGCAAACATCTACGATTTGAGTCATTTCTTCTTTGATATAGTCATAATTTTTTTCTTTTAATTCTGTAATATTAATTACATAATCAATTTCATCTGCACCATTTGCAATAGCATCTTTAGTTTCAAAGACTTTAGTTTCAATTGTAGTTTGCCCTAAAGGAAAACTAATAGCAGCACCTACATGAATGTCAGTTCCTTTTAAAAGCTCTTTGCATAATTTTGTCTGTGTAGAATTGATAGCTACCATCATAAAATCATATTTTTTAGCTTCTTCGCAAAGTTTAGCCATATCTTCTCTAGTAGCATAAGGTTTTAAACATGTGTGATCAAAGTATTTACTAAATTTATTCATAGTTATTGCTCTTTTCTTTGTTATTATGTAATTACATAATAACAAAATAACAAAATTAAGTCAATATATAATAACTTATTGATAAAAGATAGTTAATATTTTATAATTTTTTTGAAAGGAGATTATAAATGAATTCGATATATGAACAATTAAAAATAGATAGAACAGTTCCTATTCCGCTATATTATCAAATAAAAACTTTTATGATAAAGCATATTGAAGATAATAGCTTAAAAGATGGTGAATTAGTTCCACCAGAAGAAGAATTATGCGCATATTTAAATGTTTCAAGACCGACAGTTAGACAAGCGTTTTTAGAATTAGTACATGAAGGTTATTTAAATAGAATTAAGTCAAAAGGAACATTTGTTACTCGCCCTAAAATTGCTGGAGATTTTATTCAAAAAATCCAAACATATAATCAAGAGATGCAATATTATGGATTAAAGCCTAAAACGAAGCTTTTATCTATATCAGAAATAGATGTTTTTGCTGAAGTTATGGAAAAATTGAAGCTAACAGAAAAAGATAAAGTTATTTGTCTTGAACGTTTGCGCTATGCCGATGATAAACCTATAGTTTATGTTAAAACTTTTATACCTGTGAAATTATGTAAGGGTTTAATTGATGAAGATTTAGAGCAAAATTCTTTATACGATACTTTAAAAACAAAATATAATATAGAGATTGCTCATATTAATCGTCAAATTCATGCAACAGTTGCTGACCCTTATTTATCTGATTTATTGGGTATTATGGAAAATGCTCCATTATTATATATAACAACGGTTGCATATAATCAAAATGATATTCCATTTGAATATTCATTGGCATCTTATCGAGCAGATATGTATAAAATGAATGTAGATTTATATAAAGATAAGTATTATAAATAAAAAAATGGCACTAACACAGTTAGTGCCATTTTTATAATCCTGTCCCTATAGAAATAAGACGATAATAATCTTTTTCTTTAATAAGTTGCATATAATTTGATTTATTAATAATCCAATTATTTTCTTGTTTAGTCCCATTACCAGGCAACCAAAAATCGTCATCACCTGACTGAATAGAAAATACTACAGAATATATAGTTGGTTCATTAGATACACTATATACAGAGATATCTTTATAATCAAAGATTTTACCATTAGCAAAAAGACTTTTATTTTTATGATAAGATAGTTCTTGTTTGACAATAGTATAAACAATTTCTTTATCAGTCATGTGGATAGTTTCTTTTATTGGTAATGTATCTGGATAAGATGTAATTGGTGAATGACTAGAATAATATAAATTTAGACTAATAAGTGTAAGTAAAATCAAATATATTTTTAATGAGTTTGTTTTTTTATATAATTTAAGAAAAAATATACAAAAAATACTTATTAAAATTAAAATACATATTGAATAAAAAAGATTAATATTCATTATAATTCTATTTATAGAAATTAATGATGGAATAAACGAATTCCAACGAATGCCATTGCCATATTGTATTTATCACAAGTTTCAATAACATTATCATCACGAATAGAACCACCGCTTTGAGCGACAAATTCTACGCCGGATTTATGAGCACGTTCAATGTTATCACCGAATGGGAAGAATGCATCAGAGCCAAGAGCTACGCCTTTTACCTGAGCGAGCCAAGCATCTTTTTCTTCTTTAGTGAATACTGGAGGTTTTTCAGTGAATACGCGTTTCCAATCGTCGCCACCGAGTAAATCCATATATTCATCAGAGATATATACATCAATTGCATTATCGCGGTCTGGACGGCGAACATCTGGTTTAAATGGTAAGTTTAATACTTGAGGTGCTTGACGTAAATGCCAGATATCTGCTTTATTACCAGCAAGACGAGTGCAATGTACACGGGATTGCTGACCAGCACCGATACCGATAGCCTGTCCGTCTTTAGCATAGCATACGGAATTGGATTGAGTGTATTTCAATGTGATTAAAGCGATAAGTAAATCACGTTTTGCTTCATCTGTGATATTTTTATTTTTTGTAGGAATGTTATTGAATAATTCTTCAGTGATTTTAATATCATTGCGTTTTTGTTCAAAAGTAACGCCAAAAACTTCTTTTGTTTCAAGTTCAGGTGCTTTGTAATCAGGGTTCATCTGAATTACAAGATAGTTACCTTTACGTTTTGTTTTTAAGATTTCTAAAGCTTCAGCACTGTAAGATGGAGCAATAACACCATCGGATACTTCACGGGCTAAGAAACGAGCTGTAGCAGCATCACATTCATCGGAAAGTGCAGCAAAATCTCCATAAGAAGACATGCGGTCAGCACCACGAGCGCGAATATATGCTGTAGCCATAGGTGTGAGTTCGATACCTTCAACGAAATACATTTTTTTCAATGTTTCAGATAAAGGAACAGCAACAGCTGCACCAGCAGGGCTTACATGTTTAAAAGATGCAGCAGATGGAAGACCTGTAGCTTCTCTTAATTCACGAACTAATTGCCAACTGTTAAAGGCATCTAAAAGATTAATATAACCTGGACGTCCATTTAAAACTGTGAATGGTAAATCTTGTCCATCTTTCATAAAAACGCGAGCAGGTTTTTGATTAGGGTTACATCCGTATTTTAATTCCATAGAATTCATTTACGATATTCCTCCTGTAAAATAAATATAATACTATTAGATTTTGTTGCCCAGACGGTCGGCTGTATAAATCTGTGCTTCATGTGGTTAATTCCACTTCCGTCAGTTACACAGATTGTTAACTAAAATTTATCATTTTAGAGTATGAGTTGTCAAGCTAAGCAATAATATTTGGAGATTTTGTTTTTTTAGGGATTTTTACAAGGATATTAGTTATTATTTAGCGAATAAAATATATAAATGCTTTTAATTTTTGAGGAGGTTTTTTTATGTCAGTAGAAAATATTGCTGTATTGACAAGTGGTACAGATGCACCAGGAATGAATGCGGCTATTAGAGCTGTAGTGAGAACTGCGATTAATAATAACGTGCGTATATGGGGCGTTTATGATGGATATAGAGGCTTAGTTGATGATAATATGGAAGAATTAACTTCTATATCTGTAGCCGATATTATTCAGCGTGGTGGTACTTTCTTGGGTACAAGTTTTTGTAAGCGTTTCCGTACAAAAGAAGGTCGTCAATTAGCTTATGAAAATCTAAAAAAACATAATATTGATGCTTTGATTGTTATCGGTGGTGATGGTAGCTTACGTGGAGCAGAAGAATTTGAACGTGAAACAGGATTTTCTGTAATTGGTATTCCAGCTACTATTGAAAATGATATTTGGGGAACAGATTATGCTATTGGTACAGATACTGCTGTAAATACTATTTTACAGGCAATCAACGAAATTCGTGATACTGCAAAAGCACATCGTCGTACATTTATTATTGAAGTAATGGGCAATAAATGTGGTTGGCTTGCTACATATTCAGCCGTTGCTGGTGGCGGAAATATGGTTATAGTACCAGAAGAAGAATTTGATAAGGAAAAAATTATCAATAAAGTACAAAAATTACATGATGGTGGTAAATCTTATTTAGTAATTTTGGCTTCTGAAGGTACTGGCAATATGCAAGAGTTAGTAAAAGAATTAGAAGCTAGAACAGGAATTTCCACACGCTTGACTGTTTTAGGTTTAGTTCAACGTGGTGGTTCACCAACAGCTAATGACCGTGTATTTGCAAGTGTATTAGGCGAACAAGCAACACTTGCAGCTGTTTCTGGACTTCATAATATTGTTTTTGGTATGCAACGTGGAAATATTGTTTGCATTGATTTACGTGATGCAATCACTAATAAAAAAGAATACCCAGAAGATTTAAGACATTTAGCAGAAGTGATTTCTTTATAATAAGAAAAATAAGAAAGTCTAGAAATAACTTATATAAGTTATTTCTAGACTTTTTTTAGAAGAAAAGGTTTTAAAATGATTTAGCAATACCACGGAAAATATACATAACAGCAGTAGCTCCAGGATCTTGCTTGCCTATAGATTGTTCATTATAATAAGCAGCTCTACCATGAACAGATTTTAAAGTTTTTGTTTTTTCTACACCTTCTATTGATGCTTGATATGCAGCTTGTTGAGCTTCAGCTAATGTTTTATTTTCAGATAATGATTGTTCTAAGGCATTAATTGCTGGAGCTAAAGCATCTAGCATAGTTTTATCACCGATTTTACTACCACCACGTTGCATAACACCATCAACAGCAGCTTTGCCCATTTCTACTAAATCTGTTAGATTTAATTCAGATTTGCCTTTGGCTTTTGGTGCAGATTTTACGAAACAAGTAGAAATTAATGTTCCCATAGTGGAAGGAACTACAGAATTCATTTTCATTCCTAATTTCATCATTAATTTCCCCATATCAGTTTCTTCTAGTATATCAATTTCTTGATAAATTGCTTCAAATCCTTTGCACATAGTAAGACCTAAATCTCCATCGCCCATAGCACCATCAAGAGCAATTAATTCATCTTTGGCATCTTGCATAGACTCCAAAATATTACCAAGAATTTCCTTTAATTTGAGTTTATTAATAGTTTCCATAAGAAAATCCTCCTTTATTAATGATTTTGTTCAAAAAATGGAGAATAGCAAGGAGCATCAATCATTTCTTTTAATTCATCATCTAATTTTAATAAAGATATAGACATTCCTGCCATTTCAAGAGAAGTAGCATATTCACCAATATATTTACGATGTATAGAAATATTTTTGTCAGATAAGATTTGATAAAGTTTACGATAAGCAAGATATAATTCTTCTTTTGGTGTACCACCTAGACCATTTACTAAAACAGCAACTTCACAACCATCTTCAAATGGTAGATCTTCAAGGATTTTTTCCATAATATTACTAACAACATCATCAATTTTCATTAATTTAGTACGATGAATACCTGGTTCCCCATGTATACCCATACCGATTTCCATTTCATCTTCAGCAATACTGAAAGTAGCTTTACCAGCTTCTGGAACAATACAAGGTGTAAGAGCAACGCCCATTGTTCTTGTATTATCAACAGTTTTTTGAGCTATACGAGCAACTTCGTCTAAGTTATACATTTTTTCGGCAGCTGCACCAGCACATTTATAGGCAAATACTAAACCTGCAACTCCACGACGTTTATTTTCACTACCCTTAGGTGCAGAAGCAATATCATCGGTTACTAATACTTCTTTTACAGGAATGTCTTCCATTTCATCTAAATCAGAAGCCATACCAAAATTCATAATATCGCCACCATAGCGACCATATAAATGTAATACACCAGCACCAGAATTAATAGCTTTATCAACTTCATGCATAGCTTCTGCGCTTGGAGAAGCAAATACATTACCAACAGTTACTCCGTCAGCAAGACCATAACCAACATATCCTAAAAATACTGGGAGATGACCAGAACCACCACCAGTAGCAATAGCTACTTTTCCTTCTTTTTTTTCGTCTGCACGAACTAAACAGTGCCAACTATTATTTACCATTTTTAAGGATTCTGGATGAGCTAAGACAATTCCTTCTATTGTTTCACGAGCAAAGTCTTCTGGTTTATTAATTAATTTTTTCATAATATATCCTCCTTATTATAGTTTTATTTTGAAGATGTTCTAGTTAATGAATCCAATAGTTTAATTTCTTTAGGATATTCCCATTTTTGAAGTTCACTATCTGATACATAAGGAGGTTCATTACCATTGTTAATAACAAGAGTATGATAATAAATTTCAGCTAATTCTTCTACATAACTAGCTTTTAAGAGAGCTTCTTTTAAATCTTTATCAATAGCGATTACACCATGTGCTTGCATTAAAGCAACATCTGATTTTTCTAAAGCTTTTACAGTGTTAATAGCTAGTTCTGGTGTTCCTGGTCTACCAAAATCAGCAACAGGAACAATTCCTTCTTTACAACCAAGACCTAAGATTTCATAAACAACGGCAGGTAAAGGTTTTTTTAGAACAGCAAAAGCAGTAGCATATTTTGAATGAGTATGAGCTACGGCATTGATATCAGGATGTTGTTTATATACTTCCAAATGCATTAAACTTTCACTAGTCGGTCTACGTTGAGCAGTTTCTGCTTCAATAACATTAGCATCTAGATCTATAACAACAACATCATGATAGGTCATTTCTTCTCTATCCATTCCAGTAGGAGTAATACATACATATCCTGTTTTAGGATCACGAACGCTAAAATTACCAGATCTATGTTTACATAAACCACTTCTATCAGCTTGAAGAGCATATTTTACAACTTGTTTTTTTAATTCTTCTAACATATTTATATAACCTTTCAAAATTAATATTTTAAGTAATTTATTTATTTAGCACTATCTTGAGTATTGCTTTTTTTCATGCTTAGGAAATACCAAGCAAATAAAATAGCAAAGATAATAATTCCAATAATACCAGTTAAATCGCCATTAAATGCATGTACGATAGACCATCTAAACTCAGGAGCTTCAACTTGCATCCAAGATATGAATTGACCTGCTTCGGCATGAAGTGTATTAGTATCAGCAGCCATCTTTGTAATTTGTGGTGCAAACTGAGTAGCAGCAATTAAATAAGATGGAGTAGCAATAATAGAAATTAAAAACATGCGAACAAGATTTTTTCTAGCAATAATCATAGCTGGTGGTGTTAAAACAACGTTGATAATAGAAGCTAGTGGAATTAATGTATTTAAACCTAATTGACTTAAAACAACAGCAAGAATTAATTCAATAGGAACCAATACAATAGCAATAACCCAGACTTCAGAACAGCCAGCCATAAATGGCCAATCTAAACCAACATAAAAATCACGGCCTTTGAATTTACTTTTCATAAAGGCACCAGCAGCGTCAGCAATAGGGGCAAGTGCTTGCATGAAAAGTTTTGCTACCATTGGGAATAAAATCATTGCAGTTGCAACAGACATTGCTGTAATTAAAATTTCTTTAATAGCATAACCACCTAAAAATGCGATTAATCCACCAACAATGAATCCCATTACACTATTTTCACCAAATATACCAATACGTTTTTTTAATTCATTAGCATCAATGTTAACTTTATTGATACCAGGAATAAAATCTAGAATGCGATTAATTAAAAATAAAATAGGACCTTGTAAAAACATTGGATGAGTACAAGTAACACCAGGAATTTTAGTAGCTTCATAACATCTTTTTTGAATTAAATCACCACTAATTAATTCTAAGATTATTTGAATTGCGCCAGCAATAAAACCGAAGGCAATATTTCCAGTAATATAAGCAACTAAAGTAGCAGTTAATATTTTTCCCCAGACATTCCATAAATCGACATTTAAACAATTTGTTAATTTTAAAGCAAGCATAACTAAGTTAATACCAATTTGTAGAGGAAACATAAAAAGAGCAAATGGCCATGCCCAAGCAATAGCAGCTATTGGGGACCAACCAACATCAATAGCAGTTAGTTCTAATCCAGTACGTTCTACGAGCGCTTGAGCGGCAGGACTAATACTACTAAACATAAAGCCTAAAACAACATTCATACCAGTAAAAGCAATACCTAATGTAAGACCTGCCATAATAGCTTTTTTTAATTTCATCTTTACACATAAACCAAGTATAATCATTATTATAGGTAAAAATATAGCGGCTCCAAGGCCAAGAATATAATTTAATATATCATTAAACATACAGTTTTCCTCCTTTGATTGTAGTTTTGTAATGAATTATTTTTATGTTATAATAGTCGTGCAATATATATTTTTTTGGACTCTATGGTGTTTTATATCATAGAGTCCGCTTTTTTTATGCTTCAATTAATTCTTTTAATTTTTCAAATTCTTCGTCCATACCTACACCTGTTAAGAATGGAATACCTTTAATAGTTGGAACATCCCATTCATCAGCATTGTCAGAAACAATTGAAACATAAATGTCACACTGATCAATAATACTTTCTAAAGATTTAATATCTACAGCTTCAACAGAAACATCTAATCCTTCATCTTCACACATAGATTGAATTTTAGAAGCAACTGTTTGACTTGTTGCAACACCAGAACCGCAAGCTACAAAAATTCTTTTCATGATAATCAAACTCCTTTTAATTTAAAACTTTATTTAATTTATCTATAATTTCTTTGGCTTGAGTAGAATTATATAGATCAATAAGTTTATCTTCTTGAGAAAATATAGACATTAACTTACTTAATATTTCTAAATGTCCTTTAGGATCTGTAACTGCTAACATAAAAATTAATTTTGCTGGAACAGTATTAGAACTATTACCCATTTCATGAAAATCAATAGGATTTTCTAGAGTAGCTACTAAAATAGCAGGTTTTATTACATGTTCTGGATACGTATGAGGCATAGCAATATTAATACCAGGTGTTTTTAATCCAGTAGGAAATTGTTTTTCCCTTTCTAAAATAGCAGAAGTATAACTTTCTTTTACATAACCTTTTTTATATAAAATATGAGATAATTCTTCGATCAAATTTTTAAAGTTAGTAGTTTTATAATTTAAAAATATTAAATCTTCATGTAACATAGAAGTAGACATAACAAGCACCTCCTTAAAATATATTTTTGTAATATTTATAATGCAATTTTTGTGCCAACTTAATGTATATTAAAAATGTATATTAATAATATATAAAGATAAAAAAATATATACACAAATTATAATTTTTATGCTAGTGTATATATTATAAAATGAATAGTGTATATATTATCTTTTTTATAAAAATTCTAATAAATAAGGAGTATAAGATGAGTCAAGCAAATGATATTTTAGATTTTATAAAACGCAATTGTAAGGTTGAGGTTTTTATAAAGGGTTTAAAAGATGGTAAAAATTTAGGTATAACAGCATTAGAGATACAAAATGAATATGGTATTTTACGTAATAATGCTAGTAGTATATTAAATCTATTGTGTAAGAATGGTAAATTAGTAAAAATTAATAGTAGACCAGTTACATTTATAGATAAAGAAATATTAAATGAAATGAATAAAAAATATAATGTACCAATAAAAAATATATATACTTTTAATGAATTAAGGGAATATATATTAAATACATCTATAAATGATCCATTTGAAATGTTATTAGGATATAATAGTAGTTTACTATCACAAGTTAGACAGGCAAAAGCAGCAATTGTATATCCGCCTAAAGGATTACATACGCTATTATTAGGGGAAAGTGGAGTAGGGAAAACAACATTTGCTCAAGCTATGCATGCATATGGATTGTTGATGAATAATAAAGAAAATAAAGATTATCCTTTTGTAACCTTTAATTGTGCAGATTATTTTAATAATCCTCAGTTATTATTATCGCAGTTGTTCGGACATGTGAAAGGTGCATTTACTGGTGCTGATACAGATAAAATAGGATTAGTAGAAAAAGCTAATGGAGGAATTTTATTTTTAGATGAAGTACATAGATTACCACCAGATGGACAAGAAATGTTATTTTATCTTATGGACAAAGGTGAATATAATAGATTAGGAGATGGAAGTAAAAGAAAAAGTAATGTTTTAATAATAGCAGCAACTACAGAAGATCCATCTACTACATTATTAAATACATTTATTAGACGTGTTCCAGTAAATATAATTTTACCAAGATATAAAGATAAACCTATAGCGGAAAAAATAGAACTTATAGAACAATTTTTCCGTTTTGAAGCAATAAATTTACAACAAGAAATATTAATAGCACCAGAAGTTTTAAAAGCTTTAGCATTATTTGATTTCATTGGAGGTAATATTGGACAATTAAGGTCAGAAATAAAGCTTTTATGTGCAAATGCTTTTTTACAATATTTACAAAATAATCAACGAATATATGTTGGATATCAAATGTTAAATAAAGAAATTAGAGATGTATTATTGAATTATTTAAAGTTAGATAAATCAATTACAAGTTATTTAAATATGTTTTCTGAAGATATAGTTATTAGACCTAATAGTAAAAATATAGAATATGAAGAAACAAATGATATATATGAAATTATAACTAAGAAATTAGATAGTTTAAAACAAAAGGGAGTAGCGCTAGAAAATATAACAGATGTATTAAAAACTGATATTGATAATTATTTATGTAGTGTAAGTAAACATTTTAACAATACAAATTCTAATTTAAATAATCTTTATAAATTAGTATCTAAAGATATTGTATTAGCAACAATGCAGTTTATAGAATACGCAAGAGAAAAATTACAAGTTAATTTTTCTAATCATTTTTTATTTAGTTTATCATTACATATTCAAGAATTAATAAAGAGAGTAGAAGAGAATAATGTAAGTAGTAATCAACATTTATTTAAGATAAAAAAAGAACATCCAGAAGAATTTAGTGTAGCAAATGATTTAGTGAAAAAAATTAGTAATAAATTTGGAATAATTGTTCCAGAAAGTGAAAAAGGATTTTTAGCATTATTATTATTTCATAGTAGAGTGGAGATATCGGACAATAATAAAATAGGAATAATTATAATATGTCATGGAGATTCAACAGCTACAAGTATTGCTAATACCTGTAATATGTTGCTAAATACTAATATGATGAAAGCAATAGATATGCCATTATCCCAAAGTATTGATGAAACATATAAAAAATTAAAATCAATGGCATTAGCTATAAATAAGGGTAAAGGTATTATAATATTGGCAGATATGGGATCTTTATTAGATTTTGATAAGAAATTAACATCTGAAACAGGTATAAAAACTAAAGTGGTAAAAAATGTCTCAACACCAATAGCTTTAGAAATGTTAAGACATGTTTTATATGATATGGAAGATATAGATAATGTATATGAACAGGCAAAGTTTGTTGAGGATAATTGTAATAAAATTGTTGTTGCTAAAAAGAAAGAATTAGCTATTTTATCAGTTTGTGCAACAGGCAAAGGTAGTAGTATAATTGCTAAAAACATCTTAGAAGAATTAATTGATAAATATTATGCTGATAAGATAAAAATTATTCCTGTTGATTTAGAAAATGCAAAAGATGTATTTAAAAAAATGCAAGATAGGTATTATATTTTAGCAGTTGTTGGAACAATTGATCCTATTTTACCAATCCCATTTTTTCCAATAAATCAATTAATGCAATCTGAAATACAACAAGTATTCTTTCATTTATTAGATGGAAATATTAATGGTATATTTATGTTACCTGAAAATAAAGCAAATTATACTATTTTTGAAACAGCTAAAGATTTATTAGAAAAATATGTTAAATTTATAAATCCTAAATATGCTATAACTAAAATTAGGAAGTTTATAGAAAAAATAGAATATAATCCGAAAAATGAAGAATATGTACTAGACTTAATGATTCATATGGGATGTATGTTAGATAGATGTTTAAGTAAAATTGATATAAAATATAATAATTTAGATTTATACAAAGAAAAAGAAAAACTTTTATTTGATAAAATAATAATAGCTTTAAAAGATATAGAGCAAGATTATAATATAAAAATAAGTGATGATGAAGTAGCATATATTGTAAAAATTATAACTACAAAAAAATAAAAAAAGGCATCTTAATAATTTATTAAGATGCCTTTTTCATAGTAAAGATTTTTTATAAAAGTAAAAGTTCTACAACGAATACAGATAAACAACAAGATGAGGCTACTTGGAATAAATTAGCACCAAACCAAGAAAGTACAATACCAATGACAAGAGCAATAGCTCCAGAAAGTGGTGTTTGTGTTACCTGTATAATTGCAGGAAAAGTCATAACTGCTAATGTGATATAAGGAACATAGTAAAGAAAAGATTTTATCAGCGGATTTTTTATTTCTGTTTGAATTAAAGTCAGTGGCAAAACACGAATAGCAAAACTAGTTAAAGCCATGACTAAAATGTATATATATACCTCAGACATTTTCTTCACCATCCTTTGTTTTTACTGGATATAAGATGCTAGCAATCAAAGATAATACTATAGTTAAAATAATGATACGTGTAGCACTTGATAATTCAGATATATAAGGAAGGTAAGTGGATAAGTAGCTAGCAATAAAGCTGATGATAACAAATACACCAATTACTTTATTTTTTCGTGCAGGTGGAATAATAACGGCTAAAAACATGCCGTATAATGCTACACTAAAAGCACTTATTAATTGAATTGGCAATAAATTACCTACAACAATTCCAAGAGCTGTACCACCAGCCCAACATGGCATAGTGATGAACATAGCACCAAAGTAATAAAAAGGATTTAGATAATTAGGTCTAGCGATAGAAATAGCAAATAATTCATCTGTGATATCAAAGCCGATTAAAATGCGTTGATACCATGGAATATCTGGCGATAATTTTTGACTTAAAGCGCAACTCATAATCAAATAACGAGAATTAGCGATTAAGATAACGAGAAATACTTCTATATATGTTGCCATTGTAGCAATAGAAGTAAAGCCAGCATATTCACCAGCGGAAGCATTTACAAGAAAGCTTGTTAAAAAGCCTTGAAATGCTGTTAGTCCTGCATTTTTAGCAGTGATTCCCAAAGAGAAGGAAACTGCTAAATAACCAAGAGCAATAGGAAAACCATCACGTATACCATCTTTAAAAGCTTGTTTTTTTACAGAGATATTGTCTACTGGATAAACATCGTCAGCAATATCTAATTCATTCATAGCGATTTCCTCCATTTTGTATTTTATTTTTAAATATGTATTTTGTATAAATATTATAGCAGTTATATTTACATTAGGAAAACGAATATTTATAATAACTATATAAGTAAAACTAATGGGAGAGCGAATGCATATGGTTTCGCGTTATGGGATTTTTTGTAAAGTCATAGAAAATGGAAATTTTACAAAGGTAGCAAAAGAAGTGGGCTATTCGCAAAGTGCGATTAGTCAAAGTATAAAGGCGTTAGAACAAGAATTAGGAACCATCTTGATTGATAGAAAAAAAGAGGGCATAACATTAACAGATGACGGTAAATCTTTTTATCCGTATATACAGGCAATTTTTCATGCTGAACTTTCATTGAAACAAAAGCAACAGGAAATGAAAGGTTTAGAGCATAGCGTTATACGTATTGGCACTTTTACTAGTGTGAGCAGAAATATTTTACCGCAATTGATGAAGAGTTTTAAATCATTATATCCTACAGTCAATTTTGTTTTAAAACAAGGTGAATATACAAGCATAAAGAAATGGATTTTACATGGAGAAATTGATTTTGGTTTTGTAAATAGTGATGTAGTTTCAGGTATCAATATGGAATTTTTATATAGAGATGAAATGATGGCAGTATTGCCTAAACATCATAAATTAGCTAATTTACCGATTATATCTTTAGACCAATTAGCCAAAGAATCTTTTATTTTGTTAGATGAAGGTCGCCATAGTGTGATTATGCATGCTTTTGCTGATTATAAATTAGAGCCACAGATTGAATATAAGGTTTATGATGATTATTCAATTTTAGCTATGGTAAAACAAGGTTTAGGGATATCTGCCATGTATAGTTTAGTTTTAAATGGATTTGAAGAGGGCTTAGCTATTCGACCAATAAAAGAACATCCTGAACGCAATGTAGCTTTAGCATGGCAAAATTGGGATACAATGTCACTAGCTTCACGTAAATTTGTAGAATTTATAAAAGAAAATTTTGTTTTTGTGCAAGAAAAATAAAAAATTGCAGAGCTTACGCTCTGCAATTTTTATTTAATAATACTTAACAATTCTAAAGGTTTATCAATAATAAAATCAGCATTAATATCTTTTAATTCCTCAAGACTGCCATATCCATACGTTACACCAACACATTTCAAATTAAATTTCTTCGCGCCAATGACATCGTATTTACGATCGCCTACCATTATACAGTCATTTAAATCTGTAATTTGCATTTGTTTTAAAACATAAGCTAATACATCATCTTTATTTATACGACTACCATCAAGTAAACTACCGCCAGCAAAGGCAAAATATTTTAGTAAATCATGTTGACTTAAAATATTTTTTACAAACTTTTCAGGTTTAGAAGAAGCAATCAACAATTTTAAACCATTTTCAGCTAAAGTCTTTAATAATTCAGGTATTTGCTCATATACTTCATTTTCTAAAATACCTTTATCTGTATAATATTCTCGAAAATATTTTACAGCTTCAAAACTTTGTTCATGATTAAAATTATAGCAATTGATAAATTGCTGATTTAATGGCGGACCTACAAAACTTTTTAAAACCGTCATATTTGTTTCATTTATGCCATATTTTTTTAAAGCATATTGTACAGCATGAATAATACCAGGCCCAGAATTAATCAATGTTCCGTCTAAATCAAAAATAATATTATGATATTTATATTGCATAAATTTATCCTCAATTTTATTTATTAATAAGTTTTTTAGCGATTTCTACAGCTTCAACGCCATCAGGAGCATAAGCATCAGCGCCGACATTATCAGCATATTCTTGAGTTACTACAGCGCCACCGATCATGACTTTTGTGGAATAATCACTTTTATTTAATTCAGCGATGACTTCATCTATCTGTGTAATAGTAGTTGTCATCAAGGAGCATAAACCGATCATATCGGCTTTATTATCTATAGCTGCTTTAATGATTTCTTCTTTATCAATATCTTTACCTAAATCGATAACTTTAAAACCGTTATTTTCTAAAAGTGCAGATACGATATTTTTACCTAAATCATGGATATCGCCTTTTACAGTGGCAATGACGATAGTACCTTTATTACTTACGCTATCAGCTGGAATACGTTCTTTGATTTTGATGAAAGCTTCACGCATTGCTTCAGCGGATAACATAACTTGTGGTAAAAAGATTTTTTTCGCACCGAAATCTTTGCCAACGACATTCATTGCTGCGCTTAAAGCTTTATCTGTAATTTCATTTGGTTTATGTCCTTCAGTTAAAGCTTGTTCTACCATTTGAGCAATGGATTCTTTTTCCCCACTGATTATAGCAGATTTTATATCTTCAATGATATCACCGCTAGATACTGCATTTTTAGCTTTAGCTACAGGGATATTTTGACCGGAATGATTAAGACTATAATCGCGACCATTAGGGTCTTTAGCTAAAAGAGCATTAGAAGCACTCAAGGCATTTTGCATAGAATCATCATAAGGGTTCATGATTGGAGCATCTAATCCCATTGCTAAACACATAGTGAAGAATGTGCTATTGATAAGTGGACGATTTGGAAGTCCAAAGGATATATTGCTAAGCCCCATAGTGGAAGGAGCACCAATATGTTCGCGGTAAAGCTTTAAAGTGTTTAATACCTCATTACAAGCATTTTTATCGGCAGCTATTGTCATTACAAGTGCGTCAAGTAAAAAGTCGTTATCTTTTAAGCCCTGAGCTTTAGCTTCAGCGATTATTTTTTGAGCTAGTGTAAGACGTTCTTTAGCCGTTTTAGGAATACCTTCATCAGATAATGGTAAGCATAAGATTGCAGCACCATATCTTTTAGCTAATGGTATAAAATATTTTAATCTATCAGGTTCTGCACTTACAGAATTGATGAGTGCTCTACCAGGATATGCTTTTAACCCTGCTTCTAATGCTTTAACATCGCTTGTATCAATAGCAAGTGGTGTATTTACAAGTTGAGAGATTTCAGTGATAGCTTTGTGCATAGCTTTTGCTTGGTCAATTCCAGCAACACCCATATTTACATCAAGGATTTGAGCATCAGCTTGAGTTTGTTCGATAGCTTCACGTTTTACAGAAATAAATGAACCATTTTTTATTTCTTCGGCTAATTTTTTACGACCAGTAGGATTGATGCGTTCACCAATTAATCGTGTAGGTAAATCTTTGCCAATAAATACAGTTTTAGAACGGCTAGCAAGGGCAAGATTAGGATTTGGTGCTTTGCGGATAGGTTCGGAAACATTAGCTAAAGCTTCTTTGATAGCTTTGATATGAGCAGGAGTTGTGCCACAGCAACCACCGATATAAGTTGCCCCAGCTTCTACAAGTTTTGGTGCCCATTTAGCCATATCTTCTGGAGTGAGTGGGAAAATGGTCTGACCATTTTCTAAATGTGGCATACCTGCATTTGCTTGTACACTGATAGGACAAGAACAATTATCGGCTAGTTCTTTTATGATAGGAACTAATTGTTCAGGGCCTAAAGAGCAGTTGGCACCGATGATATCTGCGCCCATAGCTTCTAAGATGATGGCAGCTGATTGTGGGTCTGTGCCTGTTACAGTTCTGCCATCTTCGCTGAAAGATAATTGACAGATTACGGGTAAATTGCAAGCATCTTTAGCAGCGAGAAGAGCAGCACGCATTTCTTGGATTTCAATACAAGTTTCGATGAGGATATAATCAACACCTGCGTCAGCTAAAATTTTAGCTTGTTCATAATAATTTGCATAAACTTCATCGAAAGTCAATTCGCCTAAAGGCTCAATAAAAGCACCAGTAGGGCCCATAGAACCAGCTACTTTTGCTTTGCCAGCAGTGGCGATTTTGGCATTTTTTACAGCAGCGATATTTATTGCTTCTACTTTATCGCCTAAGTTATATTCATTTAATTTAATGCGAGAAGCACCAAATGTATTTGTTTCAACAATATTTGAGCCTGCTTCTACATAAGCACGATGAACATTTTGGATAGCTTCTGGAGCTTCGATATTTAATAATTCAGGGCACATTCCTGGTTTTAATACAGATTTTTGTAACATAGTGCCAGTAGCACCATCAAATATATGTATCATAGAAGATACCTCCTAGAAATTTTTATTGAGCAAAAAAGATAAAATGTATTTGTTTATCATCATGAATTTTTATTTAATAATTCAGAGTCAAATGGTTTTATGCGGAAATTGCAATTAGGGTTTGGACAATATTTACAAGATTGTTTTTCAGGTTCGACATCTTGTGTTTTAGGTATAAGTCCAATGATTGCAGTAACGGATTTTCGCGGTGTAAGCATTAATGATGAAGTTAGGCTAATACCTATTTCATGAGCTTTAGCTAAGCGGAGCATTTCAGGTTGTGCCTGTATAGGCCAATCTCCATATCCTGGGCTAAATCGCCAACGACGAACTAATCCTTGCATATTGAATTTTTGGTCAATGGCTTGTTCGATACCATCAGCAACATGTTCAACAGCTGTAGTTGCAGCAGCGTCCATCAAAACAGCTAGCGTGTATTCTCCATCTTTGAAACGACGGGAGATTTCTTCTTCAACAGTTTCGCCGATTGTAACAGCGATGATGGCAACTTTTGTAGCTCGACAAAGATGTTTAGTTACTTTTTTCCCTTCTAATTTAAAGGGCTTATCTGCAAGTACAATGCCATTTTTAGCGTCATAGTCATATACTTCCCAAATCCCTTTAGGTTCGGAAATATATAAGACTTCACGACATGCTTCTAAAATAGTTTTTTTATTGAAATTAGGAGCTTTGTTAAGTCCAGCATAACGTCTAGTTTCACTAGGGTCAATGGACATTAAAGCAGCATTATATTTAGGCATGGTAAAATCTCCCTTAATGTTTTGTGTTTATAATTATATCTAGAAAAGAATTTTATCATAAATTTTAGTATAATTATACTGTTATTAGTTAAATTAATTTTTTATGATTGATTATAGTTTTAAATTATAATGAATTTATAAAAGTAATAAGTTAAAATAATTATTATAATATTTTAAAGGAGAAATACATGGAATTTTTAAATATTGATGAAATTTTACCAAACCCATTTCAACCGAGAAAGGAGTTTGATATGGAGCAATTAGCTCAACTAGCAAAATCGATAAAAGAATATGGCATAATTGAGCCACTAATTGTGCGTATAAATGATAATGATGAATTTGAATTGATTGCAGGAGAAAGACGTCTTCGTGCAGCTAAAATAGCAGGATTAGATAAAGTGCCAATTATCTTAAAAGATTATGATGATGATAAGGTAGCACAAATAGCTTTAATTGAAAATCTCCAACGCAGTAATTTAAATGTTATTGAAGAAGCAAATGCATATCAGTTGTTATTACATAAATTTAATTTAAAACAAGAAGAAGTAGCGCAAAAAGTGGGAAAAAGTCGTTCGCATATAGCGAATTTTGTACGCTTATTAAATTTAGCAAAAGAAGTACAGTGCTTATTACAAGATAATAAACTCAATATGGGGCAGGCAAAACCGCTTTTAGCGATAGAAGATGAAAAGCTTCAAGTAAAATTAGCTAATTTGATAATTGAAAGAGAATTATCTGCTAGAAAAGCTGAAGCTTTAGTCAAAAAAGTCTTAGCAGGGGATAATGTCATCGAGCAGATTGAACAAGTAAAAGAAGCTAAGATGTATTTAAATGATGTGCAAGAGCGCTTAAAACAAATATTGGGAACGAATGTAAATATAAAGCAAGGTAAAAAGAAATCTCGCATAGAAATTGAATTTTATAATGATGATGATTTAGCTAGATTAGTTGAATTATTGATGGAAAAACAAGAAAGTCCTCAGATGAACAAATCGAGAATTATTAAGGATTTTAACATTTAGTAAATGCTGTTTTGATTTTACAAATAAAAACATGAATGCTATAATGTTGCACGTTAAAAAGGATAGTCTTTATTGAATAATCAATTCTTTTTTAACAGAATTTAGGAGGGAATATTTATGGATTTTTCAATGCTAAATCAGATATTTCAAGATAATTTAGCAATTATTTTAACTGTAATCGTAGTTTTATTAGTTTTATTAATAATTTTATCAATAGTGATGCTTGTAAAATTAAGCAAAGCTAAAAAACGTTATAATTCATTGGTAAATGGTGCAACAGGTGAAAGTTTAGAGGATATTATAGCTGATAATATTGCTCAAATGAATGAACTTGTAGTAAAAAATAATAAAATTGATGCAGATTATGCAGAAATGAAATCTTTATTTACAAAATCCATTCAAAAAGTAGCAGTACATCGTTTCTGTGCTTTTGCTGATATGGGTGGCGATTTGAGTTATGCTGTAGCTTTACTTGATAATCAAAATAATGGTGTGATATTCTCTTCTATTTTTGGACGTCAAGATTCTTGCACATATGTAAAACCTATAGAAAATGGTGTTTCTAAATATCCTTTGACTCAAGAAGAAAACAAAGTGTTATTAGAAGCTATGTCTAAATAATTTTGACAAAGATAAAAACAAAAGGAGTACAAATTGTTGTACTCCTTTTTTATGTGCAATTTTTTCAAAAAAATCACTTCGCTTATGCGAAGTATAAAATTAATCAACTGTAGGCATAAATAAAGCAGGCATATTATTAATCGTATCAGTAACTTTCTGCTCTGTTTCCATAGCTTTTCGATGTAATCGCTCAGCCTTAGCTAAATCTTTTGGTTTATTATCTTGAATACCGATAGCATAAGCTTTCCATGCTTGAATAGTATATGTCGTACTTTCCATGCGCAATTCATGTAAATGGCGAGCGCCTGTAGGTATTTGATAACTTTGTAGATAATTATACCAATCTTGATATGTTGGCACTATTTTATTATCAATAAAAGATTTTAACAATGCTCTTTGACTTGATGAAGGATTATTTTTGAAGTTTTCAGCTAAAACTATAAATTCGCTTTGTAATTGCTTGAATTGAGCATTATTTCTATCTAAATCAGATTTAGTATTAGTCAAATACGTATTTATATCTTGGCGATAAAGATTAGATATCATAGTTAAATAATCTTGATAATTCGTAACTTCGCTGACTTGCCAAATGCCTTCTTCATTTTTGACTAATTTTAATTTTAAATCAAAATTAGTATCTGTGTATTTATCTGCAACTAAAATTGTTGCCATAACTGAATTATCATCAATAGTTTCTATGGATTTTATCTCTTTGAAACTTATATTGAATAACAAAGAGCGATTGATTAATTCTGTATAATCGATACCTAATTGACGACCTTTAAGCATAGAATCATAATTGAAACGTTGCCAATTTCCAGTTTGAATATATTTATCAATGCTTTGAATTGTGCCATCAATAATGATGGGTTCAATGAGGGCATAGAATGTTTGATAAATACTATGTTCTTTTTCCGTATAGATTTTGTCATTGATAAATATATCATTAGTCAAAATCTTATAATTTGGTGGTAATAAAGTTTTAAAATCTACGTATTTATGAATAGTGTCAATATCACGATGTTCAAAGGCTGTTTGCAATTCTTCTAAAGCATATTCAGGAGAATTAGTGCGTTGGTAATAGTAATAACCTCCTATAATCGATAAAATTAATAATACTAATAAAACTACAAAACAAGCAAATAAATTTTGTATGCGACGTTGTCTTCTTCGTTTAGCAACGGTTCGTTGCCATTTATCATCATTCATGATTAATTTACTCCAGGGTGAAAATTTGTATAATTATTATACCATAAAACAATATCGGTGGTTATCGCTTTTATTTTATAGTGTAAAGTTTACAATTTAATATTGACAAAAAATAATTGATGTGTAATAATATGAGCAAATTAATTCAAAAATTTAATACTTGCCTTAATGAAACCTATGAGGTGGAGATAAAAATATGAAATGCACTTACAGAGAGTAGGGGAGCTGAGAGCCTATAGTACGCAGCATATTAAATGGACCACTGAGGGTGCAGTCAACAGATTAGGGATAATCTTAGTATTCTGCAACGCGACACAAGCGTTAACTGTGAGGGATATGTTAGTATCCTGCAAAGAGGAGCGTTAGCTCAAACAAGGTGGTACCGCGAGTAGAGTATAATATATAATTTTAATGATTTAATTATATAGAAATATAGATACCCGTCCTTGATATTATTTTCAAGGACGGGTATTTTTATTTGCTTACAAATAGATTTATAAAGGAGGATTAAAATATGTACAAACCGACTCTGGCAGAATTAGAAGCAATAAAAACAGAATATAAAATAGTGCCAGTGAGTAAAGAGATATTTGCTGACCTTACAACACCGATTAAAGTGTTGAAAATCTTGAAAAATATCAGTGATAATGTGTATTTATTTGAAAGTGTGGAGAATACACATCATTGGGGCAGATATTCTTTCTTAGGTTTTAATCCTTCTTTAGAGATTAGTTGTAAAAATCATTTATTGAAGATAAGAAAAGCTATTAATAATGAAATACAAGGAATTAAGACAGATAATCCAAATATAGAGATTAGAGAGATTTTAAAAGCATATAAAAGCCCTAAATTTGAATATTTACCGTCGTTTACTGGCGGATTAGTTGGATATTTTGCTTATGAATATTTGCGTTATCAAGAAAGTAAATTGGACTTTGTAGATGAAACAGTAAACAAAGATGAAGTTTCTTTCAATGATGTAGATTTGATGTTATTTGATAAGGTAATAGCTTTTGACCATTATACGAAAAAGATAATTTTAATTGTGAATATAAAAACTGATGATTTAGAAGCTAATTATGCTAAAGCCATTGATGATTTAGAAAAATTAGCAAAACTTATTATCTATGGCAAAGAAAAAGAAATACCTTCAGGAAAACTATTATCTGATTTTAAACGAGAGTTTTCTAAAGATGAATATATAGATGTAGTGAAAAAGACACAGCATTATATCAAAGAAGGCGATATTTTTCAGGCTGTCATTTCTAATCGTATAGAAGCAGATTTTTCAGGAAGTTTATTAAATGCTTATCGTATATTAAGAACGATAAACCCTTCGCCATATATGTTTTATCTAAGCTCCAAGCAAATAGAGTTGACAGGGGCTTCACCAGAAACATTGATAAAATTAGAGGATAAAGAATTAAAGACTTTTCCAATAGCTGGCACGATGCCAAGAGGTAAAGATGGACGAGAAGATGATTTATTAAAAACAAGATTGTTAAGTGATGAAAAAGAATTGGCAGAACATAATATGCTAGTGGATTTGGGCAGAAATGATATCGGTAAAATCAGTAAATTCAATTCAGTAACAGTGGAAAATATGCACAAAGTAGAGTTTTTCTCTCATGTGATGCATATAACAACTACAGTAAAAGGAAAAATCAAAGATGATTGTGATGCTTTAGACGCTATCGTAGCTACTTTGCCAGCAGGAACATTATCTGGTGCACCAAAAATACGAGCTATGGAAATCATTCATGAATTAGAGAAAAGCCCAAGAGGTATTTATGGTGGTGCTGTGGGATATATCGATTTTGCAGGCAATATGGATATGTGCATAGGTATAAGAATGGCAGTGGCAAAACAAGGTAAAGTATTTGTTCGTTCAGGTGGCGGAATAGTCAAAGATAGCATACCTGAAAATGAATACCAAGAAACGATAAATAAAGCCCAATCAATGATAGAGGCAATTACAAAAGCACAGGAGGTGGAAACATATGATTTTGTTAGTAGATAATTATGATAGCTTTGTGTATAACTTATATCAATTAATCGGTTCAATAAATCCAGAGATAAAAGTCATTCGCAATGATGAATTAAATATAGAGCAGATAAAAAAACTAAATCCAAGTCATATTGTGCTATCTCCAGGGCCAGGAAAACCTAGTGAAGCTGGAATTTGCAGTGAAATCGTGAAAGCTTTTCAAGGTGAGATACCGATTTTAGGGATTTGTTTAGGTCATCAAGTCATAGCTGAAGTTTTTGAAAGTATTGTAAGTTATGCCAAAGAAGTAGTTCATGGCAAAGCTTTTAAATTAAAGATAATGGAAAAATCACCTTTATTTAAGGGGATAGATAAAGAATTTATGGGAGCAAGATACCATTCTTTAGCGATTAAAAGAGAAACTTTAGGCGAAGATTTAAAGCTAATAGCAACTACTGATGATGGTGAAATTATGGCGATAGAGCATAGAAAATATCCTATTTATGGATTGCAATTTCATCCTGAATCAATTTTAAGTGATAACGGCAAGAAATTAATTCAAAATTTTCTGGATATAAGAGGTGGTCAAAATGATAAAACAAGCAATATATCAATTGAGCAATAAACAAGATTTAACAACAGAGCAGGCTATAGTTTCTATGCAAGAAATCATGAGTGGAACAGCGAGCAATATTCAAATTGCTAGTTTTTTGACTGCTTTGCGATTAAAGGGCGAAACGATAGACGAAATAACAGCTTTTGCTCAAGTCATGAGAGAAAAAGCTCAAAGCATAGATTATAAAGATGATTTATTTGAAATAGTCGGCACAGGTGGAGACGAAGCAAATACATTTAATATTTCAACTACAGCAGGATTTGTAATTTCAGCTAGCGGTATAAAAGTAGCTAAACATGGCAATCGCAGTGTATCTAGTAAATGTGGTGCAGCTGATTGTTTAGAAGCTTTAGGCACTAAATTAGAATTAGATGCTAAGCAGAATGAAAAGATGCTAGATGAAATAGGCATGTGTTTTATGTTCGCTCCGAAGTATCATAGTTCTATGAAATATGCTAGTCCTGTTAGACGTGAACTAGGCATTAGAACAGTATTCAATATCTTAGGGCCACTTGCTAATCCTGCAAATGCTAATCGACAATTGATGGGAGTTTATCAAGAAGAATTAGTAGAGCCATTAGCGAAAGTATTATCTAATCTCGGTGTAAAAAGAGGTGCTGTTGTCTATGGTTATGATGGTTTAGATGAGATAACAGCTTGTAATAAAACTTTAGTATGTGAAATTAAAGATAAAAAATTAAAGACATATACTTTAGATCCTAGAGATTATGGTATGGAATATGCAAATTCAGATGAATTAGTTGGCGGAGATAAAAATGAAAATGCTCAAATTACAAGGGATATTTTAGCAGGAACTTTGGGAGCAAAACGTAATGCAGTATTATTAAATGCTGGCATGAGTATTTATTTAGCAAAAGATGGATTATCTATACAAGATGGCATCAATATAGCCAAGGATACGATAGATACAGGCAAAGCTAAATATCAGATGGAACGATTTATCAAATATTCAAATGAGGTATGTTAAATGATTTTAGATGAAATTGTGGAGAAACGAAAAATCAATATAGCTAAACAAAAACAGATAAAATCATTAGCTATGCTAAAAAAAGAAGCAGAAGCTTTGCTCCAAAATAGAGATTTTCCTTTGGAAAAAGCATTGACAAAGCAAGATATAAATTTTATCTGTGAAGTGAAGAAAGCATCACCATCAAAGGGAATTATAGCTCAGGATTTTCCTTATTTAACTATCGCTAAAGAATATGAATTAGCAGGAGCAAGTGCTATTTCTGTACTCACAGAGCCAGATTATTTTTTAGGTGAAGATAAATATTTACAAGAGATTGCTCAAAATGTCAGTATTCCTGTATTGTGTAAGGATTTTATCATCGATGAATATCAGATTTATAAAGCGAAAATTTTGGGAGCTTCAGCGATTTTATTGATTTGTGCGATTTTAGATGATGAAACACTTAAGAAATTTTTTACTTTAGCTAAAAAATTAGGGCTATCCTGTTTAGTGGAAGCTCATGATGAAAATGAGATAAAAAGAGCCTTGAAGATACAAGCAAGAATTATCGGTGTGAATAATCGTAATTTAAAAGATTTCACTGTAGATGTAGAAAATAGTTTAAAATTAAGGTCTTTAGTGCCTGAAAATGTGATTTTCGTCTCGGAAAGTGGCATAAAAACTAAAGAAGATATAGAAAAATTAAGAGTTCATCAAGTGCAAGCAGTGCTTATCGGTGAAACTTTTATGAGGGCTAAAGATAAAGTCTTAGCACTTAATGAATTATATGGAAAGAAGATAAGCCCTAAAGTAAAATTTTGTGGCATGAAAACTATAGAAGATATAGCTATCATAAATAGATATACTCCAGATTATGTGGGATTTATATTTGCTAAAAGTAAACGACAAGTAAGTATGCAAACAGCGAGTGATTTAGCTAAAAATTTAGATGAAAAAATTAAAAAAGTCGGTGTTTTTGTCAATGCTTCGCTGACGCAAATTGAAGAGATAGCTCAGAAAGTTCCTTTAGATATCATTCAATTGCATGGTGATGAGGACAATGAATTTATCAAAGTATTGAAAAATAAACTTGATTTACCGATTTGGCAAGCAATAAAAGTAAAAGATATTGTTGATATAGAAAGGGCTAAACAAAGTATTGCCGATATGATTTTATTTGATGCTTATGTAAAAGATAGTGCTGGTGGCACAGGAAAGAGTTTTAATTGGGATTTGCTTAAGGATTTTACAGGTGAATTTATCTTAGCTGGTGGTATAAATAAGCAAAATATCATTAGAGCGATAAGAACGACAAGACCGTATATAGTGGATATCAGCAGTGGTATAGAAAAAGATAATCATAAAGATGAAAATGAAGTTAAGATGATAAGTGAACTTTTGCGAAAGGTAGGATAAATATGAGCGTGAATAAGATAAATAAAAAAGGTCGTTTTGGTAAATATGGCGGACAATATATGCCAGAGACTTTAATGAATGCAGTAAATCAATTAGAAGAAGCGTATTTAAAATATAAAGATGATCCTGATTTTGTCAAAGAATTAGAGGATTTACAGAGAAAATATACAGGTAGACCATCACTTTTATATTTTGCAGAAAAGATGACAAATGATTTAGGTGGAGCAAAGATTTATTTAAAACGAGAAGACTTAAATCATACAGGTTCTCATAAAATCAATAATGTTTTGGGGCAGATTTTATTGGCAAAACGCATGGGAAAAACTCGTGTAATTGCAGAAACAGGTGCAGGTCAACATGGCGTAGCTACAGCAACAGTGGCAGCACTTATGAATATGGAATGTGAAATCTTCATGGGCGAAGAAGATACGAAACGACAAGCATTAAATGTTTATCGCATGGAATTATTAGGAGCAAAAGTACATAGTGTTACTAAAGGAACAAGAACACTAAAAGACGCAGTAAATGAAGCTTTACGCGAATGGACTTCAAGAATTGATGATACACATTATGTTTTAGGCTCTGTCATGGGGCCACATCCATTTCCAACTATTGTACGTGATTTTCAGTCTATCATCAGTAGAGAAGCTCGTGAACAGATATTAGACGTGGAAAAGAGATTGCCAGATGTAGTCATGGCTTGCGTTGGTGGCGGTAGCAATGCTATGGGCATGTTTTATAATTTTATTCCTGATAAACAAGTGCGATTGATTGGTTGTGAAGCAGCCGGAAAAGGTCTTGATACAGAAGAACATGCAGCTACTATTTCTAAAGGCACAGAAGGTATTTTTCATGGTATGAAATCCTATTTTTGTCAGGATAAATATGGTCAGATTGCTCCTGTATATTCTATTTCAGCAGGTTTAGATTATCCAGGTATTGGGCCAGAACATGCTTATTTACATGATAGTGGTAGAGCTGAATATGTAGCGATTACAGATGATGAAGCAGTTGATGCGTTTGAATATTTATCAAGAACAGAAGGAATTATCCCAGCGATTGAAAGTGCTCATGCTATAGCACAAGTGATGAAAATTGCACCGAAAATGAAAAAAGATGAAATCATCATTGTTTGCTTATCTGGTAGAGGAGATAAAGATGTAGCAGCTATGGCGAGATATAGAGGAGTGAAAATCAATGATTAAGATAGAAGAAGCATTTAAAAATAAGAAAGCATTTATTCCCTTTGTATTGGCAGGTTATCCGAATTTAGAAGCTACAGAAAAATTCATTATAAAAATGGCAGAAGCTGGAGCCGATTTGATAGAAATAGGTATACCATTTTCTGACCCAGTGGCAGAAGGAACAGTTATTCAAGCGGCTAGTAAAGTGGCTTTGAGTGGCAATATGACGACAAATGATATTTTTTATATGGCTGAAAAATTAAAGGGAAAAGTGAATATTCCACTTGTATTTATGACTTATATAAATCCTATATTCGTTTATGGTAAAGATAAGTTTTTTGCTAGATGTAAGCAATGTAATATCAGTGGCGTTATTGTGGCTGATTTACCTTTTGAAGAAAAAGATGAAATCTTAACCCAAGCTAATGAAAATGATGTAGAAGTAATATCTTTGATAGCGCCTACTTCAGAAAATCGCATAGGTATGATAGCTAATGAAGCACAGGGCTTTATCTATTGTGTATCCTCTTTAGGTGTAACAGGTATTAGAAAAGAAATAAAAACAGATATACAAAGTATTGTAGATACTGTTCGCAAATATACAGATAAACCAGTAGCTGTAGGTTTTGGTATCTCAACACCGCAGCAAGCATATGATATGGCTAAAATTGCTGATGGTGTTATTGTAGGCAGTGCTGTTATCCGTATTATTGATAAATATGGCAAAGAGGCTACACCATATTTAGTTGACTATGTAAAATCTATGAAAGAAGCTATCTTAAAAGCATAATTAAAAATAATTTGTATAATAATAAAAACCCCCTTTAATTAAAGGGAGTTTTTATTTTAAACAGCATTGTAACCGAGTTCTAATGCCTGCATATTTTTATCAACTGTATGTGGTGGTACGCGATGTGCCACAGATTGTTTTACTGTTTCAAGCGAAACAATGCCAGAGAGTTTAACCATGATGCCAAGTGCAACTATATTGGCAAATAACAATTTGCCGAGTTTTTCAGAAGTCATTTTAGTGATTGGCACTTTAATGATATGTGGAAAATCTGGTGCATTTGGTACAAGGTCTTCATCAACGATTAATAAGCCATTGTCTTTGTCTAAATCGCCATAATATTTGTCAGATGCTTGTTGTGTCATAGCAAGTACGATATCGGGATTTATAACTTTAGGATGATAAATCGGATTATCGGAAATAATTACTTCCGCTTTAGAAGCACCACCACGTGCTTCTGGACCATAAGATTGAGATTGAACAGCTTGTTTGCCTTCACTTACAGCAGCTTCAGCAAAGATAATTGCTGCTGTGATAACGCCCTGACCGCCTGAACCGGATAAACGGAGTTGTTTCATCATTTTTCAACACCTCCAGCTATTTCGATAACTTTATCATAGGCATGGTCATAATCAATAGATTGATGTTGATGTAATAGACCAATTGGGAATTTGCCTATTTTTTTATCATCAGCTAATTTATCAAAAGCTGGCTTCATGATTGCATTATCACGCATCCACATCATCATCTGTGCAGGATCTGCCATTTTATTTTTACGACCGAAAGCTGTTGGACATTGTACTATGGCTTCAATCAAGGAGAAGCCTTTATTTTCAATACCACCAGCTATCATATTGATCAAATGTGGTACATGATAAGCTGTGCTTCTTGCCACATATGTAGCACCTGCTGCTGCTGATAAATTGCATGGGTCAAATGGATTATCAACGCAACCATATGGAGCAGTTGTCGCTTTTTTATCAAGCGGAGTAGTAGGTGATGCCTGACCACCTGTCATACCGTAAATATTGTTGTTGAATAATACGACAGTTAAATCTACATTACGTCTTGCACCATGAATAAAGTGATTGCCACCGATAGCCATGCAATCGCCATCACCTGTGATTACAATTACATTGAGTTCAGGTCTAGCAAGTTTTATACCTGTTGCAAATGGAATAGCTCTACCATGAGCTGTATGAAGTGTATCAAAATCCATATAACCAGATGCACGTGAAGAGCAACCAATACCGGATACGATTACTGTTTTATCTGGAGCGAGATTTTTCTTGACGATAGCTTCTACAATTGCTTTCATTACAATACCATTACCGCAACCAGGGCACCATAAATGCGGAAGGCGGTTTTGACGGAAATGTTGTTCATAAACTCTAGGTTTCATTAATTATTGCCTCCTTCACACATTTTAATAATAGCTGTTTCAATTTCAGTTGGAGTGAAAATCTGTGTATCGTATTTGCCTAAGAATTCTACTTTGCATTTGCCTTCACTTGCACGCTGTACTTCATGTACAAGTTGTCCATAGTTAAGTTCTGGGACTAAAATAGCATCAACTTTATCTGCTAAATCTGCAATAACTTTATCGGCAAATGGCCAAATTGTGATAAGACGTACCATACCGACTTTATAACCTTTTTTGCGAGCTTCGAGCATAGCTTCATACGCTGTACGAGCTGTACCACCATAGCTTACAATTGCATATTGTGCATCTTCCATATTATATGCTTCATAATGATAAATTTCATCACGAGCAATATCTATTTTTTTATGCAATCTATCGATGACTTCTCTAGTAACCATTGGGCTACCTGATGGGAAGCCTGTTTCATCATGAATAAGACCAGTTACATGAATGTGATATCCTTTACCAAAGTCAGCAATATTTGGCACTAAGTCAGTGTCAGGAGTATAGGCTTTATATTCTGGTGATGGTGCCATCTTTGGTTGACGACGAGGATAAATTTCTATATCGTCTTTCTCAGGAACATCTATGTTTTCACGTAAATGACCTACAATTTCATCCATCAATAAAATAACTGGTGTACGGAAGCGTTCTGCATAATTTACCGCCATAACAGTAACATCAAAAGTTTCACGCACACTCCATGGAGAAAGTGCAATGATGGAATGATCGCCATGTGTTCCCCAACGAGCTTGCATGATATCTCCCTGTGCTGGAGATGTTGGCTGTCCAGTTGATGGACCTACACGTTGTACATTGGCAATAACTACTGGAATTTCAGCAGCACAGGCATAACCGATTAATTCCTGTTTTAAAGAAAAGCCAGGACCAGAAGTGGCTGTTAATACTTTATCACCAGCAAGAGAAGCGCCTAAAATAGCACCCATACTAGCGATTTCATCTTCCATTTGAACGAATTTACCGCCCATTTTAGGCAATAATTTAGCCATTGTTTCAGCGATTTCTGTAGATGGTGTAATTGGATAACCTGCAAAAAAGCGTACACCAGCAGCTAAGGCACCATAACTGCACGCTTCATTGCCTTGCATTAATTTAATCATTAATTTTCCTCCTTATCTACAAAAATAGCATAATCTGGGCAACGTAATTCACATTGTCCACAACCTATACAAGCATCAGCATTGACAATCTGACAGTGATTTAATACATCTAATTGCAAAACTTTTTTTGGACAAAAAGCCACGCAAATACCGCAGCCTTTGCACCTTTGTGTTTTCAAGTAAATAATGTTCTTCAAAATTACACTCCTAAACTTTTAAATATATACATAAAATAAACATAAATATTAGTAACAATAAATTTGTTATTTGCTACATTCAATATCAGTCATGACATCTATTATATAACAAAAAGTGTAACAGTGTAAATGTATACAATATATATTTTGAAACAAATTATATTTAAATACATAATGAATTGTCAATCCAAGTGCGACACTTCTTTTTAATATAAATTAAATGGATTGTCCCAATTTAAACATTTTCTTGGTCTACTATTTAATAGTATTAATTTTTCTATTAAATCATCATTAGATATACTTTCACTAACTTTTTTATTGCTTTTAGCATTGATGATGCTGTTCTATCTTTTATTTTTATTGCCACATAAAATCTTGTTTTTCTTTCCACAAACGTTGCTAAACAAGCTTTAGCTTTTCCTCTACTAGATACTATGGTATCTAACTCCCAATGTCCAAAAGTTTTTCTACTTTTTACATCTTTTGGTCTAGTTGTGATACTATTTCCTATTAAGAATTTACCACGTGTTTCCTTTTTTCTACGTTTTCCTTTATGTCGTAAATTCTTAAGTGAAATACCTTTTAATTTACCAATATAAATCCAGTTATAAATAGTTT
>NZ_FOCY01000026.1:0-31631 GCF_900110235.1 Megamonas sp. Calf98-2
ACATGATATAAAAATGGTAGAAGATTTGTTAAGACAATATAGATGTCAATATATTTTAGCAGACCAAGGATATCTAAGTAATGAATTAAAAAAGAAATTGGAAAAAGAAGGAATATGGTTTTGGACACCATCAAGAAAAAATATGAAAGAAAAGAAACAAGAAAATAGTAAATTTCTAAAAAAGAAGAGGAAATATATAGAGACAGTATTTTCTAAATTAGTAAATTTATTTGATATAGAAAGAATAAGAGTACAATCTATTTTAGGATTTCGATTAAGATTGGAACAATGTTTATTAGTTTATACAATAAAAAATGAACTAGCACAATGAGTATAATTAAATAAAAAGATAATCATCTATTTTTTACTTACTTATACTAAGTTCAAACATTTTAATATATAGAGCCAGAAAGTCAATGAAAACGCACTTCCAAGAGTTGTTAACATTACTGTTCCAGCAGTTAAGTTACCATCATGATTCATGCTTCGTGCCATGATATAGCAGCTTACAGTTGTAGCTGAACCCAACATAATCAATGCTGCGACCAATTTACTTTCTGTAAAGCCTAAATAAATAGCAAATGGCATAAATAACACTACAAATACAACTAATTTCATAACACTACAAACAATAATAGGCTTTATATTTTGACTAAATCCTTGAAATTTAAATGCTGCTCCCATAGCCATAAGCCCCATAGGTGTAGCCAAAACAGCAAGCAAAGATACAGTCTTATGTACAATCACTGGAGTTGGAATTTTCAAAAGTGACCAAATAACACCCACTACTATACCTAATATAATCGGATTAGTAATAATGCCTTTAATAGTTTTTTTCATCAAGGCAAAAGTTAAACTACTTTGACCAGGTTTTAATAAAGCCAATACGACAACCGCCATCACATTATACAAAGGCACAGTACCTATTATCATCAAAGAAGCCATACCATAATCACCATAAATATTTTGTACAAAAGCCATACCGATTATAGCAGCACTACTGCGATATGCAGCCTGCACAAATTCGCCTTGAGAAACATTTTTTCTAAAAGGTATAGAAATAAAAAAAGAAATCAATATACTAAGCAAAGTTGCCCCAAAACAGTATAAAACATATGTAGTATCCCAAGCTTCATAAAAATTAGCTGAGCCAATATCTTCAAATAATAATGCTGGCAAAGCTACTACAAATACAAATTTATTCATTTTTGTAATAAAAGCTTCATCAAATAATCCTATTTTGCGAAAAATCATACCCAATACCATCATTAAAAAGACTGGTATAGTCGCATTCAAGCTAAAAATCAAATTATCCATAAAAATCCTTTCTCATCAAAATTAATAAGTATTTTTTATTATAGCACAAAATTTTATTCACTAATAATATTTATAAAACTTATTTTCCTATTCAATAATTATAGTTGATACATATATAAAAAAAGAGTAAAATCTAATAAGTGAATTTTTTAACTTAAGAGGTGTTCTCGTGATTAATACATTAGATAAAATAGAACAAAAGATTTTAAATAATGAGCGTCTAACAAAAGAAGATGGGTTGGCTCTTTTTGCTTCCAATGACCTTGCTCGCATAGGTTATCTTGCAGATTTAGTACGTAAACGTATCAGCGGAGATTACGTTTATTACAATGTAAATTGTCATTTAAATTTAACTAATATTTGCACAGCTCTTTGTGATTTCTGTGCTTTCGGTTGTGAAGCTACAGACAAAAAAGCGTATGCTATGACTATGGAGCAAATTTATAATAAAGTAGCTAATGCTTGCAAAGATCCAAATATGAAAAATCTTCATATTGTAAGTGGATTACATCCTGATTGGCCTTTTTCTTATTATGTAGATATCATTAAAATGCTCAAAAAAGAATTTCCTCAACTTCATTTAAAAGGTTTTACTGGCGTGGAAATCACTCATTTTGCTAAGATTTCTGGAAAATCCATTCGTGAAGTATTACAAGAATTAAAAGATGCAGGCATTGAAGCTATGCCAGGTGGTGGAGCTGAAATTTTAAATGACCGAATTCGTCAGAAACTCTGCCCTAATAAAGCTACAGCTCAAGAATGGTTAGAAGTTTCTCGCACTGCTCATCAGCTTGGTATCAAGACAAACGCTTCCATGCTCTATGGTCATATTGAAACTATTGAAGAACGTGTCGACCATTTAATCACACTTCGCAATCTTCAAGATGAAACAGGTGGCATTCAGACATTTATTTGCTTCCCATTCCACCCTGCCAATACAAAATTAGGTAAAACTGTTCATCGCACTAATGTTTGGGACGATTTAAAAACTATGGCTATCTGTAGATTAATGCTTGATAACATTCATAATATTAAAGCATATTGGGTAATGCTCACTTTACCTATCGCTCAATTAGCTTTAGGCTTTGGTGCAAATGATGTGGACGGTACTATCAGCGAAGAAAAAATCATGCACGATGCCGGCGCAAATTCACCAAAAGCACTCACTCGTGATAATCTAATCAATTTAATCAAACAAACAGGCAGAATACCTGCTGAATGTGATTGCAATTTCAATATAATCAGAACATATTAAGCTAATTATTTTGTAAAGGATTTTTATTTATGAATATCAATCAACAAGCTATAACAAAAGCTCAAAATGGAGAGCGTTTATCTTTTGACGAAGCACTATATCTATACAAACACGCTGATATTTTAGACTTAGCTACATGGGCAAGAAAAGCCAAAGAACGTCATAGCCAAAAAGAAGTCTATTATAATATCAACCGCCATATAAATTTATCTAACATTTGCACTGCTAATTGCCCTCTATGTGCTTTCTCTTGCGAAGATGGCGATAAACGAGGTTTTGTCTTAACTAAAGAAGATGTTGAAGCTAAAATCAAAGACACTATCGCTCATGTCAAAGGATTAACAGAAATACACATTGTAAGCTCTCTCCATCCTACTAACGATTTTAATTACTATATAGAAATCATTAAATCCATAAAAAAACTTTTGCCTAATGTGCATATTCAAGCTTTTACACCTGTGGAAATAGTTCATTTTGCCAAGATTTCTCAAAAAAGTATTTACGAAGTCTTAACTATTTTACAACAAGCAGGTCTTGATTCCCTTCCAGGTGGTGGAGCAGAAATTTTAGATGATGAAATCCGTGCTAAAATCTGCCCAAACAAAGCCAATACACAAGAATGGATTGAAACCATAAAAACAGCTCATAAACTCGGTATGAAAACTAATGCTTCTGAACTTTATGGTCATATTGAAACTATAGAACAAAGACTACAGCATTTATTCACACTTAGAGAAATTCAAGATGAAACACATGGTTTTCAAGCATTTATTTCATTCCCATTTCATCCGCAAAATACTCAATTAGACAATATAAAACCTATTACATCTTATGAAAGCTTGCGTTTTATCGCTATTTCTAGACTCGTATTGGATAACATTCCTCATATCAAAGCCTTTTGGATGATGCTCACCTTGCCTATCGCTCAATTAGCCCTTGCTTTTGGTGCTGATGATTTAGATGGTACAGTTGAAGAAGAACAAATCATTCATGCTGCTGGTGCTAAAACAGGTCAAAAAATGACTACTGCACAATTGCAAAAAATCATCACCGAAACAGGCTATACACCTGTTCAACGTGATTCTTTATATCGAAAAATAAAATAAATTAGAGGTATGATTAATGAACAGACTTTCTGATAAAGAAGCTATTGACCTTTTAAAACATGGTGATATTTTAGAATTAGGTCAACAAGCGAATAAAATTCGCCAAGAAAAACACCCTGGCAATACTGTTACTTTCATTGTAGACCGCAATATTAACTACACTAATGTTTGCCTTAATGAATGTCGTTTCTGTGCTTTTTTCCGTCGCGAAAATCACAAAGACGCTTATTTATTGCCCATAGAAACTATTTTACAAAAAGTAAAAGAAACTCAGGAAGCTGGTGGTACGCAAATCATGTTACAAGGAGGTCTGCACCCTTCTTTATCTTTTGAATATTACTTAAATATGATTAATACCATCAAAACAGCCTTTCCTGATATTGTAATCCATTCTTTTTCTCCTGCGGAAATACTTCATTTCTCCAAGATAGCCAATAAGTCTATCAAAGAAACTCTACAAGATTTACGTTCTGCTGGTCTTGCTTCACTTCCAGGTGGTGGAGCTGAAATCTTAGTTGACCGTGTACGTAAAATTGTAAGCCCCAAAAAAATCATGACAGATGATTGGCTAAAAGTAATGGAAACTGCCCATTCTATCGGCATGGAGAGTACAGCTACCATGGTTTTAGGACTCGGCGAAACTATTGAAGAACGCATTGAACATATGCGACGTGTTCGCGACCTTCAAGATAAAACAAGTGGTTTCAGAGCTTTCATCATGTGGACTTTCCAACCTGGAAATACTCAATTAGGTGGCAACAAATTATCCTCATGGGAATATCTAAAAGCTCTAGCCGTATCTAGACTCTATTTTGATAATATCTCTCATATTCAAGGCTCTTGGGTTACACAAGGTCAACAAATTGGACAAATAACATTAGCTTTTGGTGCTGACGATTTAGGTAGTATCATGCTTGAAGAAAATGTCGTTCGTGCAGCTGGTACTGCTTATCAAATGTCCATCGATAAAATGGTAACTACAATTGAAAAAGCTGATTTTAAAGCAGCTCAACGTGATACAGAATATAATATTATTCGTCGATTTTAATAAAATTTAATTAAGGAGATTTTTTATGAATACACAAAACATTCCTCAAGCCGATTTTGCAATTATCGGTGGTTCTGGTACATTATCCAGCAATTTTCCATTAGGTGCTAAATGTGATGATGTAAAAATCATTCAAGACCGCATGATTTTTGATACACCTTATGGCAAAACTACTGAGCTTCGCTTATTTGAAGTAGCAGGTACACGCGTTTTAACTTGCAAAATGCATGGTTGGAGAAGTGGTGTCAATCGTGCTGATGCTTCCCGCCAATTATTCTGGACTTTCCGCGAAGCTGGTGTAAAACGCATTTTCTCTGAAGGTGGCGTAGGTACTATCAATAAATTATTAGATACTAGAGATTTTCTCATTCCTGATGATTATCTTGATATGTCTGTTCGCAAAGATGTCGGACTTGAAGGCAAATATTTACTTGTTATGCGTGATGCACTTTGTCCTCAAATGCGTGAAGAATTAATCAAAAATACACGTAAACATTTCAGCGGTAGAATTTTTACACGTGGAACTTATGCTAACACAGACGGTCGTCATTTCGAAAGCCCTGCGGAAATCGCTATGTTAAATGGTCATGCAGATATTGTAGGTCAATCCATCTGCCCTGAAGTATATCTCGCTCGTGAAATCGGAGCTTGTTATGCTGGTCTTTATTATGTAGTAAATTATGGCGAAGGTATCAAACCATGGTCTCATCAAGTATTAGAAGATATCTTCTATGATGATGCACCTATGATCAGCAAAATTCTTTTAGATACAATCCGTTCTTTAGCCCAGCAAGATAGAAATTGCGAATGCTTATCTTTACGCAAAGAAACTTTATTAAAAGGCATTTATGATGATTAAAATATAAAAATAAGACGTATACATTTATTTGTATACGTCTTTTATATTGTTTTTACTATTTACTTTTATTAATACATTCTAAAAGTCTGTTTATTATTATCCCAATCTACTTTTACATAACAATCATTGATTTTTTTACCTTCTGCCATAGATTTTCCTTCAGGAACTTCTAAATGAAAACAATTGATGATGAGTTTTCCATTTACAATTTTATTGTTCATATTATAATACTTATCTGGATTTATACCAAAACTCTTTAGATTATCCATGGAAATAAATACAGTCCATTCGCCATCTTTTTTGCCTATTAGCCAATAGCCTTCTAATTTTGCATGAGCTCCTGCTGTACATATTACTTCATAGAAAAGTTTATCGGAATTTGCCAATTTTATCTCTTTAATACTTAAATCTGGTACATCCCTATTTGTATAAAAGTTCATTAAAACTTGATTTTTATCATCTAGCATAACCGAACAATTATTATCTACATTTTTAAAAGATATTTTACTGCTAGGGAAATATGCTACTTCCTTATCGCCTAATATAAATTTATCATTTTGAGTATATTCTAAATTAACAATATCCTCTACTGGTTGTTTAACATCTTCTTTAACTGCATTATTTTTATCTTCACTTGCAGTATTTTCTTTATTTTGCTCTACCGTTACATTTTGCTCAACTTGTTTTGTATCTTTATGAGCAAAATAACTATATGCACCAAAGGGAACCAATCCTAATAATAAAATTACAGCGATAAAAATACCTATATACTTATATTTTGTATAATTCTTTTCAGTATCTACATTTTGACTGATATTATCTCTCGTTGTTTTTTCACTTTGCTTCATTTGCTCATTATTATCTTGGCTATTTTGCTTAATTTGATTTCCACATTTAGAACAAAATTTTTCATTATCATTTATCTGATTACCACAATTAGGACAAAAAATAATAATCATCTCCCTTTGTTACACTTACTAAAATAAAGTATAACAAAATAAACAGGAACATATAGGAAGGTTGCTTTTCTAATAATAAAAATCATCTTATTTTTACTTTATTTTTTACTAACTTGCATAGCTTCTATCTATATTATATAATAAATTTGTAACCAAGATTATATATTAATATAAATACGTATTCTCAAGGGGCGCTTTTCTTAGCGTCTTTTTTAGTTTACTAAATGCAAAGGAGATTTTATGAACGCTCGTGAAGTTGCTTTAAATATTTTAAATGAAGTATATACTCAACAAGCTTATGCTAATATATCCCTATCACGCCATTTGCAAAAAAATCAATTATCCGACCAAGACCGCCGTTTCATCACTGAATTAGTTTATGGTACAGTAAAAGCAGGCGATACTCTACTTTGGATTTTAAAAAAATTTGTAAATAGACCTTTAAATAAAATCGAACCAACAATCATTAATATATTGCGATTAGGTATTTATCAAATTGTATTCATGGACAAAATTCCTGAATCAGCAGCTTGCAATGAAGCTGTAAATCTTGCTAAAAAATATTCTAATCAAGGTTCTGCAAAATTTGTAAATGGTGTTTTGCGTAATTTAATCCGCCAACCAGAAAAATACGCTATGCCTACAGGCAATAAAGCTAGTGAATTAGCTATTAGAGAACAACACCCTCTTTGGCTAGTAAAAAAATTCATTCATACTTTTGGTAGTGAAGCTGCTATCAAGCTTTGTCAATTCAATAACACTAATGCTCCACTTGTATTGCGTACCAATACATTGAAAACAACACGACAAGAATTAATCACAGAGCTTATAAATACAGGTTGCGAAGTAATTCCTTCTAAATTAGCACCAGAAGGAATTATTTGTAAAACGCATACTTCTTTAAATCAATTAGCACCATTACAAAACGGTTTTGCCCAAGTGCAGGATGAAAGTTCTATGCTTGTGGCTCATGTAGTTGATCCTAAACCTAATGAATTTATCATTGATACATGTAGTGCCCCTGGTGGTAAAACTACACATATGGCTACTTTGATGCAAAATAAAGGAAAAATCATAGCTTGTGATATCTACGAACATAAATTAAAACTAATTCAAGATAATGCCAATAGATTAGGTATCAACATCATTGAGCCTAAATTATTAGATGCCCGTGAAATAGGCAATCAATATAAAAACCAAGCAGATAAAGTATTAGTTGATGCACCATGTTCTGGAATGGGCGTACTTCGCCGTAAACCTGATTCTCGTTGGAACAAAACAGCGGAAATCTTTGAAGAATTACCACCTCTTCAATTAGCTATCTTAGAGTCAGCTGCTCTTGCTGTAAAACCTCAAGGCGTTTTAGTCTATAGTACTTGTACAATCATGCCACAAGAAAATATAGAAATCATCAATCAATTTTTAGCTAAACATCCAGAATTCGTTTTAGAAGATATCCGCAAATATTTACCATTTAAAACAAAAAGTAAAGAAAAAACATTACAATTAATGCCATATAAAGATAATACAGATGGCTTCTTTATCGCTCGTATGTACAAAAAAGTATAAAAATCTTAAATTATTATTTATATTTATTTTAGAAGGGAATTTATAATGACCAATATTTTTGGCTTAAATTTAACTGAACTTACTTCACTAATCACAGATTTAAACCTACCAAAATTTAGAGCAAAACAAATTATTGAGTGGCTCTATCAAAAACATGCTACATCTTTTGATGAAATGACCAATCTTTCCAAAGATTTACGTGAAAAATTAGCACAAGAATTTACTATTGAACGTGCTAAATCTTGTGATAGATTAGATTCTAGTGATGGCAAAACAACTAAATTTTTATTAGAATTTGGCGATGGTATCGGTGTAGAAACAGTTTTAATGCGTCAACCTTATGGCAATAGTATCTGTGTTTCCTCTCAAGCAGGTTGCAATATGGGTTGTAGCTTCTGTGCTTCTACGCTTCACGGCATGGCTAGAAACTTATCCACAGGCGAAATTTTAGCTCAAGCAATGTTTATTCAAGAATTATTAAATCAAACAGGCGAGCAAATCAATAATATAGTAATCATGGGTTCTGGTGAGCCTATGCTCAACTATGATAATGTATTAAACTTCATTCGTTTAGTACATGAGCCTTATTGCTTAAATTTAGGTTATCGCAATATCACAATTTCCACATCTGGTATCGTGCCTGGAATAAATAAATTAGCTCAAGAAAATCTACCTATTACCTTATCAATTTCCTTACACGCGCCGAATAATGAATTACGGACAGAGCTAATGCCTATTAATAAACGCTATCCTATCGAAGAAGTCATTAAAGCTGCTGTAAATTATGCTAATACTACTAAAAGACGCATAACTTATGAATATATTTTAATTGATAAATACAATGATAACATGACTGAAGCAGTAGAATTATGTAAACTCTTAAAAAATCAATTAGCTAATGTGAACTTAATCCCTATCAATCCAGTCAAAGAACGTAATTACAATCGTCCTTCTTTAGCTAGAATAAAAGCTTTCGCTAAGTATTTAAATGACCATCATCTCACAGCTACCATTCGTCAAGAAATGGGTACAGATATTCAAGCAGCATGTGGTCAATTGCGTAATAAACATTTAGCAAAATAAAAACTCTAGGAGTTGAATTTTTATGTTTTTTTCACGTATGGAAAATTTTCTTGAAAAAAATATTGAAGGTTTTTTTAATCGTAAATTCTCAAGTAATCTACAAATGGTAGAAATAGAAAAAATTATTGACCGTATTTTAATCCGTCAGAAAAAACGCGTAAATCGTGCTATTTTTGTTCCTGATAAATTTACAATTACTATGAGTGATGAAGATTTTAACCAATTAAATAATATAGAAACACAAAATCATTTAAAATTATTTCTTTATAAATCTGTCATTCAAAAAGATTATTTTATGGAAACACTACCAACTATCCATATTCTAAAATCTCCTAAATTTAAATTAGGCGTTTGTGAAATAACAGCTAAATTTAATAGCGATAAAACTTCTGATACAGACAATGATAATGTAAATGATTTAGAACAAGGTACGATTATTGTTCCTAACCTTGATATAAAAGAAATAACTAATCCTTCACATAAACAACAAGCTTTAAATTTTGCTTCTTTAACTATTATTGAAGGACCAGATAAAGACTCTTATTTAGCTTTTGGTTGTAATCAAATTCATCTTGGCAGACGTGATAAAAATGAATTTCTTTTAACAGATGTAAATGTATCTAGACTTCATGCCTATATTACCTTTGAACATGGTAGACACATTCTTCGTGATGCTAATAGTTTAAATGGCACATCTGTTAATGATAGACCTATAACTAATTTCTGTTTATGCCCTGGAGATATTATTCAAATAGGAAATACTCGTATTGTTTATGACCTTATTTGATAGATTATTTAAATAAAAAAAGAAGTGGTATTTATATGTACCACTTCTTTTTTATTTTATCAATATTAATGTTTTTGATTAAATGCATCAAATCCTGGATATACAGCAGATTGTTTTAAATCTTCTTCAATTCTCAATAATTGATTGTATTTTGCTACGCGTTCACTTCTACTAGGTGCTCCAGTTTTAATCTGACAAGTATTTAAAGCCACTGCTAAATCAGCTATAGTAGTATCTTCTGTTTCACCAGAACGATGAGAAGTAACAGCAGTATAACCAGCTTTATGAGCCATTTTAATAGCTTCTAAAGTTTCAGAAATAGAGCCAATTTGATTTAACTTAATCAAAATAGAATTTCCTGCGCCTTCTTTTATACCACGAGATAATCTTTCTGTATTAGTTACAAATAAATCATCACCTACAAGCTGAACTTTATCGCCAATAGCATCAGTTAATTTCTTCCAACCTTCCCAATCTTCTTCATCAAGACCATCTTCTAAAGAAACAATTGGATATTTTTCCACTAACATTTTCCAATGAGCGATTAATTCATCAGTAGTAAATTTTTTACCAGATTTAGGTAAGATATACTCTCCTATTTTATTACCTTTCCATTCACTAGCAGCTGCATCAATAGCAATCATAAAATCTTTACCAGGCTCATATCCTGCTATTTTTACTGCTTCTAAAATTACTTCAATAGTCTCCTCATCACTAGAAAGATTTGGAGCAAATCCACCTTCATCACCAACAGATGTTGCTAAGTTTCTATCCTTCAATAATTTTTGTAAAGCATGGAAAACTTCACTACACCAACGAAGTGCTTCTCTAAAGCTTGGAGCACCTGCTGGCATAATCATGAACTCTTGAATATCTACTGTATTAGTTGCATGTGCACCACCATTTAAGATATTCATCATTGGCACAGGTAATCTATTACCATTAATGCCACCAAAATAGCGATAAAGTGGAATACCTAAAGATTTACTAGCAGCTTGTGCATTAGCTATTGATACCGCTAAAATAGCATTTGCACCTAAATTAGATTTATCTTTTGTACCATCAGCTTCTATCATAGCATTATCTACAGCATAAATATCAGAAGCATCTTTTCCTACTAAAGCATTATGAATGATAGTATTAATATTTTCTACAGCATTTAAAACACCTTTTCCATTATAACGTGTTTTATCTCCATCACGAAGCTCTAAAGCCTCAAATACGCCTGTAGAGGCACCACTAGGAGCACAACCTCTACCAAGTGTTCCATCTGCTAAAATTACTTCAGCTTCTACAGTTGGATTTCCTCTAGAATCAATAATTTCTCTACCAATTACTTTTTCGATTTTTAATTTATTAAATATCATTTAAATATCTCCTTTGATAATATTTTAAGCAAATGATTTTTATTCTCAATTCATTTATATATTATCATAATTAAGATAGATTATCAATATTTATTGTAAATAAAAATAACTTAATAATTAATAAAAAAATAACCTTAGAGCATTTTTGCCCTAAGGTTATTTTAATCATTAACACATGTGTTTAAATCTACTAAATCCGATTAGATAGTATGAACACGGATTGTGCTTGTGTTACCTTCACCGAATTTCATACCAGAAGTGATGATTGTTTTATCACCCTGTTTTACAATGCCCTGACGAACAGATGCAGCAGTAGCTGTTGCGATCATTTCATCAACATCGTCCCAAGCTTTACCTTCTACTGGAACAACGCCCCAACGAAGATTTAAGTGACGAGCTACACGATCATTTGGAGTATAAGCGATGATTGTAGCTTTTGGACGATATTTGGATACAACTTTAGAAGTGTAACCGCTTTCAGTTGGAGTGATGATAGCTTGTGCACTAAGTTCATAAGCCATCTGTACTGTAGCATGAGCGATAACGTCAGTTGTAGTAACATTGTGATGAGTGAAACCTTTGGATACGAAGATTTCTTTGTATTCAAGAGCTTGTTCTACACGTTTAGCAATAACGTTCATTGTAGAAACAGCTTCTAATGGATAATCACCATTAGCGGATTCACCAGAAAGCATGATAGCGTCTGCACCATCAAAGATAGCGTTAGCAACGTCAGAAGCTTCTGCACGAGTTGGACGTGGGTTAGAAGTCATAGTTTCAAGCATCTGAGTAGCTACGATAACTGGTTTGCCAAGTTTGTTACATTTTTTGATGATATCTTTCTGAATAAGTGGAACTTCTTCAGCTGGCATTTCAACACCAAGGTCACCACGAGCAACCATGATAGCGTCGGAAGCAGCGATGATAGCATCAATATTTTTAACAGCTTCAACACATTCGATTTTGGAAATAATTTCCATGTGTCCGCCATGTTCTTTAATAAGAGCACGGATAGCTTCAACGTCTTCAGCACGTTGGATGAAGGAAGCTGCTACGAAATCCATATCATGTTCAATACCGAAAATGATATCGTTTCTATCTTGTTCAGAAATAGCAGGAAGACCGAGGGATACACCAGGAGCTGCAGCACGTTTACGAGTGCTCATAGGACCATCATTTAAAATTGTGCAAACGATGTCTTTACCTACGATTTCGTCAACATGAAGACCTACAAGACCATCAGAAAGTAATAAAATATTACCTGGTTTAACTTCTGTGTAAAGTTTTTTGTGATTGATGGAAACATGAGTTTCGTCACCTGGAATGTCATCATTAGTTAAAGTGAATTTATTACCTTTTTTAAGGTATACTTTACCTTCAGCAAAATCGCCAAGACGCATTTCAGGTCCTTTTGTATCAAGCATTAAAGATACAGTTTTACCCATTTTTTTGGAAACTTCTTTAACTTTATTAATACGTTCTTCATGTTCTGCATAGTCACCATGAGAGAAGTTGAAACGAGCAACGTTCATGCCGTTTTCAATAACGTTTTCTAAAAGTTCAGTACCATTGTCATAGTTAGGACCCATTGTGCAAACGATTTTTGTTTTCTTTAACATTTTTAAAATCCCCACCTAAATAATAATAATAAATAAATTTTATTTGCTCATTGCTTCTTCAATAGCTACTGCTACTGCTACGCTAGCGCCTACCATAGGGTTGTTACCCATACCGATAAGACCCATCATTTCTACGTGAGCAGGAACAGAAGAAGAACCTGCAAACTGAGCATCAGAGTGCATACGACCCATAGTATCAGTCATACCATAGGAAGCAGGACCTGCTGCCATGTTATCTGGATGCAATGTTCTACCAGTACCGCCACCGGAAGCAACGGAGAAATATTTTTTACCCTTTTCGATACATTCTTTTTTGTAGCAACCAGCTACTGGATGTTGGAAACGGGTAGGATTAGTAGAGTTACCAGTGATAGAGATGTCAACATCTTCTTTGTGCATAATTGCAACGCCTTCTTGAACGCTATCTGCACCATAGCATTTGATAGCAGCACGAGGGCCGTTAGAATATGCAGTTTCATTAACTACACTAACTTCACCTGTAGCATAATCAAACTGAGTCTGAACATAAGTGAAGCCGTTGATACGAGAGATGATCTGAGCAGCATCTTTACCAAGACCATTTAAAATAACTTTTAATGGTTCTTTTCTTACTTTGTTTGCTTTTTCAGCAATTTTAATAGCACCTTCTGCAGCAGCAAAAGATTCATGACCAGCAAGGAAAGCAAAGCATTTTGCATCTTCACTTAAAAGCATGGATGCAAGATTACCATGACCTAAACCAACTTTTCTGTTTTCAGCAACAGAACCTGGAATACAGAAAGCCTGTAAACCTTCACCAATAATTTTAGCAGCTTCTACAGCTTTTGTAGTACCTTTTTTAATAGCCATAGCTGCACCTACTGTGTAAGCCCAGCAAGCATTTTCAAAGCAGATTGGCTGTGTATCTTTAACGATTTTAGCTACATCTATGCCTTTATCATCACAGATTTTTTTAGCTTCTTCTAAAGAAGAGATGCCATAGCTGTCTAAAGCTTTGTTAATTTTGTCAATACGACGTTCGTAACTTTCAAACAATGCCATTTATTTTCATTCCTTCCTATTTTCTTGTATTATTCTTTACGAGGATCTACGTATCTTGCAGCATCAGCAAAACGTCCATAAGTACCTTTTGCTTTTTCTAAAGCTTCCTGTGCAGGAATACCTTTTTTAGTGATCATTTCCATCATTTTGCCGAGGTGAACGAATTCATAACCAATGATACGATCTTCTGCATCAAGAGCAATTCTTGTTACATAACCTTCAGCAAGTTCAAGATAACGAGGACCTTTTTCAAGTGTACCATACATAGTACCAACTTGGCTTCTTAAACCTTTACCAAGGTCTTCGAGGCCAGCACCGATAGGAAGACCACCTTCGGAGAATGCAGTCTGAGTTCTACCGTATACAATCTGGAGGAATAATTCTCTCATAGCAGTATTAATAGCATCACAAACGAGGTCTGTGTTTAATGCTTCAAGAATAGTTTTACCAGGAAGAATTTCAGAAGCCATAGCTGCGGAATGAGTCATACCAGAGCAACCAATAGTTTCTACTAAAGCTTCTTGGATAACGCCTTCTTTAACATTAAGAGTTAGTTTACATGCACCCTGTTGAGGAGCACACCAGCCAACACCATGAGTTAAACCGCTGATATCTTTAATTTCTTTAGCCTGTACCCATTTGCCTTCTTCAGGAATTGGAGCTGGGCCATGTTTTTCAATGCCTTTTGCCACACATGTCATATTAGACACTTCTTGTGAATAGATCATCTTTGTTTCCTCTCCTTAATATATACATTTTATACACGATATACATTATATCATTATATGATATCATTATTCAAGTTTATGAAACTAAAACTTAAAATAACAATAGTTTTTCTTATTTCAATAATATAATCTTATATTAAAACTTAATTTGCCAATAAGATAATATTAATCGATTAAAGCTTTTCCAGTCATTTCTGCTGGAACTTCAAGACCTGCTAATTTCAATAAAGTTGGAGCAATATCACATAAAGCACCATCTTTAACTTCTTTTACTTTATCAGAAACTACGATAAATGGTACAGGATTTGTAGTATGTGCTGTAAATGCTTCTTTAGTTTCTTCATCTAACATTTTTTCAGCATTACCATGGTCAGCTGTAATACATACAGTACCGCCAACTTGTTTTATTGCATCTACAAAGCGACCAACACAAGTATCTACAGTTTCTACAGCTTTTACAGCTGCTTCCATAACACCTGTATGACCAACCATATCACCATTAGCATAGTTTAAAATGATGAAATCATATTTTTTAGATAAAATAGCTTCTACAACTTTATCAGTAACTTCAATAGCACTCATTTCAGGTTGTAAATCATAAGTAGCAACTTTTGGAGAAGGTACTAAGATACGATCTTCACCTTCATAAGGCTGCTCAATACCGCCATTAAAGAAGAAAGTTACATGTGCATATTTTTCAGTTTCTGCAATACGAAGTTGAGTATAACCGAGTTTGCTTACATATTCACCTAAAGTATTTGTTAAAGACTCAGGTTTATAAGCAATTTCTACGTTCATACCTTTTTCATATTGAGTCATTGTTGCAAATGGAATTTTCAAATCTTCATTGCGAACAAAGCCATCAAAAGTAGTATCCACAAAAGCATGAGTAAGTTCACGTGCTCTATCAGGACGGAAGTTAAAGAAAATAGCTCCATCATTGCTTGCCATACCTGCATAGTTGCCAACAACAACAGGAACAACAAATTCATCAGTAGTATCTTCTTCATAAGAATTTTTAATTGCAAGTTCGCTAGAAGCTTGTTTTACACCTTCGCCTAAAGCGATAGCATTATAAGCTTTCTGAACACGATCCCAACGTTTATCACGGTCCATAGCATAATAACGACCAGAAATTGTAGCTATTTTACCAACGCCAATTTCTTTTAATTTAGCTTCAAGCTCAGCTAAATAATCAGCAGCACTAGATGGTGGTACATCACGTCCATCAAGGAAAGCATGAACGAAAACGTTTTCAACGCCTTCTTGTTTTGCAAGCTGTAAGAGTGCATAAAGATGACTATTATGGCTATGAACTCCACCATCGGATAATAATCCCATTAAATGAAGCGCACCATTTTTTTTCTTAACAGCATTGATAACATCCAAAAATACAGGATTTTTGAAGAATGCACCTTCACGTATAGCTTTTGTAATACGTGTTAATTCTTGATAAACGATACGACCAGCACCAATATTTGTATGACCAACTTCGGAATTTCCCATTTGTCCATCAGGAAGACCTACTGCTTCACCAGAGCAAGCAAGTTGAGCATGAGGATATTTTGCTGTTAAACCATCAATAACAGGTGTTTTACCTACATTAACAGCATTAGTTGTGCTTTGAGCATCGCCAACTCCCCAACCATCCATAATAATTAAAGCAATAGGAGCGTTAAGTTTTGACATTATTACACTACCTCAATCTATTAATTTTAAAATAGCATAGCACACACCAGTTAAAATCATTTTATAATTTACTATGATGTGTGCTTCCTACATTACAGGCAATCCCCATGTGCCACACGGTTCATCAATAATAAAAATTATTTAAAGTTAACAATAGCACTGAAATCAGCAGCTTTTAAAGAAGCGCCACCAACTAAAGCACCATCAACGTTTGGTTTTTGCATTAAACCATCAATAGTAGCAGGTTTTACACTTCCGCCATATTGAATACGAACAGCATCGCTAGTAGCTTCATCAAACATAGCTTTAACAGTTTCACGAATGCAAGCGCAAACTTCTTCAGCTTGTTCAAATGTAGCAGTTTTACCAGTACCGATAGCCCAGATTGGTTCATAAGCAATAACAAGGCTAGCAACTTGCTGAGCAGTTAAACCTTCAAGTGCAGCTTTGATCTGACCACTAACGAAATCATTAGTTGTACCAGCTTCACGAGTTTCTAAAGTTTCACCACAGCAAATGATAGGAGTAATACCAGCAGCTAATGCAGCTTTTGCACGTTTATTTACATATTCATCAGTTTCACCAAACATTTCACGACGTTCAGAGTGACCGATTACAACATATTCAACGCCAAGTTCTGTGAGCATTTCAGCGGAAATTTCGCCAGTGAAAGCACCGCTTTTTTCCCAATGAACGTTCTGAGCACCAACATGAATGTTAGTACCTTTTACAGCTTCACAAACAGCAGCAAGAGCAGTAAATGTTGGGCATACAACGATATCTACAGCATTGTTATCTTTTACAAGTGGAGCTAATTCTTTTACAAGAGCAGTACCAGCAGCTACTGTATTGTTCATTTTCCAGTTACCAGCAATAATAGGTTTACGCATTATCAAATCAACCTCTTTATAATTTATTTTTATTATTTGTCAGCAATAGCTGCAATACCTGGCATTGGTTTACCTTCGAGGAATTCTAATGTAGCACCGCCACCAGTGGAAATGTGAGTGATTTTGTCGGAAAGACCAGTTTTCTTAAGAGCAGCAATGGAGTCACCGCCACCAACAATGCTGATACCAGTAGATTCAGCAACTGCATGAGCGATATCTTCAGTACCATGAGCGAATGCATCAAATTCGAATACACCCATAGGTCCATTCCATACGATTGTTTTTGCATTTTCTAAAGCTTCTTGGCATTCTTTGCTGAATTTATTGTCAAGAATCATCCAGTCAGCTGGAACTTCATCAACGGATACAGTTTTATGATTTGCATCTGCTGCAAATTTATCTGCAACAACAACTTCAGCAGGAAGGAATACTTTTACGCCTTTTTCTTCAGCTTTTGCAAGTAATTCTTTAGCAAGTGGTAATTTTTCTTCTTCGAATAAAGAAGAACCAATACCTTTACCTTGAGCAGCGAGGAATGTATTTGCCATACCGCCACCGATTACAACTGCATCAGCTTTTTCTAATAAGTTGGAAATAACACCGATTTTGTCAGAAACTTTTGCACCACCAATGATAGCAACGAAAGGACGTTCTGGATTGGATAATGCTTTACCAATGAACTGAATTTCTTTTTCAATTAAGAAACCGCCAACAACTTCTACATACTGAGCGATACCAGCATTAGAAGCATGTGCTCTGTGAGATACACCAAATGCATCATCAACAGCAACATCTGCTAAAGAAGCAAGTTGTTTTGCAAATTCAGGATCATTTTTAGTTTCTTCATTGTGATAACGGAGGTTTTCAAGAAGTAATACTTCACCTGGTTTTAAATCAGCAGCAGCTTTACTTGCAGCTTCGCCAACACAATCTTCAGCATATTTAACTTCTTTACCTAAGAGTTCAGAAAGTCTAGCAACGATAGGTTTAACAGATAATTCAGGAACTCTCTGTCCTTTTGGACGACCAACATGGCAAGCAAGAATAATTGCTGCATTGTTTTCTAAAAGATAATTTAAAGTAGGTAATGTAGCACGAATACGTTTGTCATTAGTGATGTTTTGATTTTCGTCCATTGGTACGTTAAAGTCTACACGAATAAAGACTTTTTTACCGTTTACATCAATGTCTCTAATAGATTTCTTATTCATTAAATAAAACCCTCCGTAAATTCAAAATAGGACCGGCCTTTTTAAGACCGGTCCATAAAAGGCTGCACAAATCAAATTACTTAAGTTCAGCGAAGTATTTAATTGTACGAACCATCTGGCTAGTGTAGCTGTTTTCGTTATCATACCAAGAAACAACTTGTACTTGAGTATTGCCATCTTCCATAGGAGCAACCATAGTCTGAGTTGCATCGAAGAGGGAACCAAATCTCATACCGATAACATCGCTGGATACGAGTTGTTCTTCAGTGTAACCGAAAGATTCAGTTGCAGCAGCTTTCATAGCAGCATTGATTTCATCAACAGTTACATGACCTTTTACAACTGCTACTAAAATAGTAGTAGATCCTGTAGGGGTAGGAACGCGCTGTGCGGAGCCGATTAATTTACCGTTTAATTCAGGAATAACAAGACCGATAGCTTTTGCAGCACCAGTGGAGTTAGGAACGATATTAACAGCTGCAGCACGGGAACGACGTAAGTCACCTTTACGCTGAGGACCATCAAGAGTCATCTGGTCACCAGTGTAAGCATGAACTGTAGTCATGATACCGCTCTGGATAGGAGCAAGTTTATTAAGAGCGTTAGCCATTGGAGCTAAGCAGTTAGTTGTACAAGAAGCAGCGGAAATAACTGTATCGCTAGCTTTTAAAGTTTCATGGTTTACATTGAAAACGATTGTAGGAAGATCGTTACCAGCAGGAGCGGAGATAACAACTTTTTTAGCACCAGCTTTGATATGAGCTTCTGCTTTAGCTTTGGAAGCAAAGAAACCTGTGCATTCTAAAACTACATCTACATCAAGTTCGCCCCAAGGTAATTCTTCAGGATTTGGTTTAGCATAGATAGTGATTTCTTTACCATTTACAGTAATGGAGTTTTCACCAGCTTCAACGCTGTCAGCATATTCATATCTACCCTGAGTAGAATCGTATTTAAGAAGGTGAGCAAGCATTTTTGGGCTTGTTAAGTCGTTGATTGCAACAACTTCATAACCTTCTGCATCGAACATTTGTCTGAAAGCGAGACGACCAATACGGCCGAAACCATTAATAGCAACTTTAACTGCCATTTTAAAAATACCCCCTAAAAAGTAAAAAAAAATTTTTCCAGTTTGCTGGAATAATATTTAACTAAAATATGTAAATACATACTCTAGCTTATAACAACTTAATTAGACCACTAGACGTATAATCATAAATTATCGTTCAAATATATGTCTAAGTTTTTCACTAGGATTATAATACAATAAATTATATCAAATTGTCAATCTAAATCAGCAGTTTTTCCGTTATAAATTTATTATCCTATTAATAAAAATAATTTATCTAACAAAATTTTTACAAAATTTTTATAAAAATATATTTTCTTGTAAAGAAAAAAGAATTTTTCTCCAAGATGTATTTTTTATCTTCTATAGAGAAAAATTCTTTTTCAAAGTGTAAACCGTATATTAATAAACCGTATATTAATTAAAATATATTACATTTTTATAAATGAATTATAAACCAAATTTTTCAGCAGTTTTTACTACAATAGCACATTCACAACGTTTTTTCTGTAATTCACAACCAAGTTCATATGGTTCATGGATATTGCCATGGAATAAGTCAGCATTAGCATGACAACCACCACTACAGAAGAATTTAGCCCAACAATCACGACATTTTTCTTTGCTTAATACATGAGTTTTTCTAAATTCTTTTGGAAGCTCTTTATTTTTTACGCCTTCAAATACATTTCCAAGCATGTAATTTTCTCTGCCTGCAAACTGATGGCAAGGATACAGATTACCATCTGCAGCTACAGCATAATATTCATGACCAGCTCCACAACCACTCAAGCGTTTAGCTACGCAAGGACCATGTTCTAAATCGATATTAAAGTGGAAGAAGAAGAAACCTTTACCTTCTTTTTTACGTTTTAAATAAATTTCTGTTAATTTATCATATTCAGCAAAGATTTTTGGTAAATCTTCTTTTGTAAATCCATATGGAGAATCTTTTAATACAACTGGCTCTACAGATAAAATATCAAAACCTTCATCAGCCATGCTGAGTACATCTTTAGAAAAGTCCATATTGCGATTAGTGAATGTACCACGTAAATAATAATTATTGCCATCACGGGAATCAACTAATTTTTTAAAGTTTTTAACAACTTTATCATATGTGCCATGTCCACCAACATCAGGACGCATATAATCATGAACTTCTTTTCTACCATCAAGGCTTAATACCATGCTGATATTGTTGTCATTGAGCCATTTAATATTTTCATCATTTAATAAAACACCATTTGTAGTAAGTGTTAATTTAAATACTTTTCCTGTTTCTTTTTCTTTTTGACGTACATATTCTGTTACATATTTTACAACAGGCATATTAACAAGTGGTTCGCCACCGAAAAAGTCAATTTCGCAATGTTTACGTTTACCGCTATGTGCAATGATATAATCAACAGCAGCTTTACCAACTTCTTTTGTCATCAAACGACGGTCATGACCCATATCACCTGTACCAGCAAAACAATATTTACAACGTAAATTGCAATCTTCTGCTACAAGAAGGCACATAGATTTTACAAGACCTGTTTCGCCAAAATATGGAGGTACATCAATATCAGGAGCAAATAATTCTCCACGTTCCATTAATTCATGTAATTCTTCTAAAATTTCACGAAGGTCTTTTTCATCATATTTATCAGCCAAATTTTTAATTACTTCTTCATCATTTGTGCCATCAAAATAATCCATTACATCATAAACAGTTTTATCAATTAAATGTACAGTAGAGCTATTTACATCTAATAATATGTACATTCCATTTTGATAAAACTTGTGTATTTTATTACTCATAGCCATTATTTAAAATTCACACCTCTAAAAATAAATATAATTTATAATTAAACTCAATATATAAATTTATAATCGAGTTATTTATTACCACAAATTTTAAACTTTTTAAAATCACTAAGAAAGGGACTGTCAATACAGCCCCCTACTTGAGAAATATTAGTGTTTTTCGCAAACCTGATTGCCAACTGTGCAAGAAGTTTTGCAAGCAGACTGACAAGAAGCTTGGCATTCGCCACAACCGCCAGTTTTAATAGTAGCCTGAAGGTAAGGTTTGTTAACAGTTTTAATATGTTTCATACTTATCTCTCCTTTGCAATTTAATATATAATATTGTATATGTTTTTAATCAAATAAGCAAGTCTAGCAAAATATATAAAAAAACTACCTGAAAATCATCGTCTTCAAGTAGTTTTTTCATTTTCTATTATTTTTCTGGTATCAAAATAATTTGTACTGGTAAATTTGATGCTCCTGGTGGTGTATATAAAAAGCTTAATTTATCACTATTATTATATGTTCCTAAATAAGCATAGTAATTAATATCTTTTTCATGACCAAAGAATGGCAAATCATCTGGTGTAGAAATCATTTTATATTCACCATTTTCACCAACTTTTACCGCCATAGCACCAGCATAAACTCCACCTAAAGGCTTAAGATAAAAACTTGTCTTTCCTTTGCCTTCAAGCTTAGGCTCAAAATTATATACTATGCCATAATTACCAAAATTTTGTGTAACAGAATTGTCGGTATTATCTTTACCATATTTATAAAGGTCTGTTTTATTATCACCTATATAAAAATACGCTTTTCCCATTTCTTCTGGATTATAAGCTCTTCTATTTGTTAAATAGCGTTCTTTTCCCTCATACGTGCCTCTTAAACGATGCTGGTCTTTTTCCAAAATAGGCGCATAATTTACGTATCTTAATAAATTTCTATCAGTAGGTGCAATTACTACGCTCACCTTTAATGGCTCTTGCGCATAAAAATCAAAAAGACCATATACTAAACCACCACTTGGTACAATACGTTCATCATCTTCTACACGCAAAAAAGTTTTACTATATGGAGCAAGTTCTATTTCTCTAGTTTCTTGACTATTAAAATATCTTTGCATAGTTACTTTTCCTACATAAAGATAATCTTCACTAGGACCTGCTACAGCTTCTTTTATTACTTTAACCACATTAGATTTATCAGACATATTCTGAATAACTACAGCTATTTTTTTATCTTTCTTCATTCCATTCAAGTGATAATACAATAATCGTGTATCACCTTTCACTGTATCTTGATATAAAATCCCATCTTGCTCCACAGTTTCAGGAGAATCAGAAAATAAAAGAGTAGTATCATCATCTTTTGTTTCCATAAATAATAATTTATCGGCTTCATATTTTTCTACATCTTTATCTTTGTTTGCTAAAACTATTGTGTTTTTTAAATCTTTTTCATTATTATCTTGAGCTTGAGCTAATGTAAAATTACATATCGTTGCCAATGATAATACAAATGAAAAAATCTTATTTTTTTTCATAAACAAAAAATACCCCTATCCTTTATTAATGCTGATTAATTCCTAATCTATATAAAATTTTTGTCTTTAATATACGCCATTGAAAACCTATATAGCCAAAACGATAATTTGACACATTTGTTCGTTGTAATAAATATTTATCAGTCTTAAAAGTATTATATCCAGCATCACCTGTTACTGCTGCTAAATAATTATTATCCTTTAAACACTGAATACTTTCCTTTGTATAAACTCCATTAGGATAAGAGAAGAAATATATTGTTTTTAATCCATTCCATTCCATCAATAATTTAGATAATTTAATTTCATTATCCAAATTTTCTACTTCAGTCAATGGTAAATGATTTGCTGTATGACTGCCAATTTCAATATTATTATCCTGCATTTCTTTCAACTGTTGCCAACTAACATAATTTTCTTTACCAATATAATTAGTTGCCATAAACATAGTAGCTTTCATGCCCATTGCATTAATCATAGGCATCATATTAGTATAATTATCCTCATAGCCATCATCAAAAGTTATAATAATAGGATTTTCTGGCAATTCTTCACCATATTTTTCAGCACGAATAAAATCCATCATTGAAACTGTATGGTAATTATTTTCCTTAAAATAATCCAATTGTTCTTGAAATTGTTCCCTAGATAAAGAATAATCATCTGTATCTACAGTGTCATCATTGACACGATGATATTCAAAAATCATAACTCCCTTTGGTGGATAAATATATACTGAAGCAATCACTCCACCCATAAATATTATAAATAAAAGTATTATACTCAACGCTATTTTTTTTAAATTCATTCTTTTATACTATTGTCCTTCCTGATTTGCATTGCTAAAGCATCAATCTTACGCATGCGATGATTAATCGCAGAACGACTACAATTTAACAATTCCGCCAACTCGGTAAGCGAAGCCTCTGGATTATTTAAACGTAAATTAGCCGTTTGTTTTAATACTTTCGGTAACTCATCATATTCGTCATATTTTATCAATAAATTTATATTCTCAATTTGTTTCATAGCAGCATTAATCGTTCTTTGCAAATTAGCAGTTTCACAATTAACTAAACGATTAACCTGATTTCTAATTTCTTTTAAATTACGTGCAGATTCAAAAGCTTGCAATAAACTTTCCTCTACACCAATTAAAGCTAATAATTCTAAAATAGCTTCACTTTCTTTTAAATATACAATATATACATTTTTTCTGTCTGTAAGCCCTACAGGCAAATATAATTCATGACACAAATCGCGTATCAATTTTGCAAAAGTATAATTATCTGTTACAAATTCTAAATGATATTCACCTTCTGGTTTATTGACAGAACCACCACCTAAAAAAGCTCCTCTTAGATAAGCTATCTTACAACAATCATTTTGTAAAATATTGCGGTCAGTACCTGCATCTAATAAATTTTTTGCAGTCAAAAACCCTAATTTCTTTAAAATGCTACTAGCTTCTGGCGATGGTGTAGCTCTAACAGCATAATTATTATGTTTTCGTAGACGACGAGAACGTCTAACTGTAACTTCTGTATGAATACCTTGTGGTACACTTGCTTTTAACAAAGTCAAAATTTTTCTGGCTACTGCCGCATTTTCAGTAACAAAATTTATACCAAAATCATGTTTGCTATTAAAAGAAATAGTGGCTCCCATACGTAGCAGTGCAGCTAATTCCGCTGTTTTGCAACATACTTGAGAGCCTAACACATGTACCAATTCATTTTTAACTTGACTTGCAAATGATGGCATCTAAAACCAACTTTCAAAATATAATATTCTATTTTAAACTCAATTTTCTTTTAATGTATGATATATTTTCATTACATTTTGTGCTAACTTCATTGAATCATGATGTATCATTTCTGAATCATCAATTATATCTGCTTTAAATAAACCAACACCTAAATCTTCTACAGCTTTTTCATCAATAAGTACAGGATATTGACCTTTTTGCGCATAATATTCCTGCATTTCTGCAGAAATTTCTTTATTATTAACTAAAACATAATTAACTATACCTGCACCGCCATGTTCAATCAAAGCTTTTACATGCATAGAAGCTGTATAATCATCTGTCTCTCCTGGTTGAGTCATTACATTACAAATATAAATCTTTATAGCTTTGCTTTTTTTGATTTCATCAGCAATATTATCCACTAATAGATTAGGGATTATACTTGTATATAAACTTCCTGGACCAAACACAATGACTTCAGCTTCTCTGATAGCTTTTATAGAAGAAGGCACTGGCTCTACATGATGTGGAAAAATATGCACACGTTTTATGCGTTTATGCACTAACGGAATTTGAGACTCACCTTCTACAACAGTTCCATCTTCCATAGTTGCACTTAAACGAATTTTAGCTGTTGTCGCTGGGAAAACTCTCCCTTTTACAGCTAATACACGACTTGACTCTTTTAAAGCTTGTTCAATATCGCCAGTAACTTCTGTCATTGCAGTGATAAATAAATTACCAAAGCTATGGCCAGCTAAATCACTATTCCCACTAAAACGATATTGAAATAACTTTTCCATCATTGGTTCTGTATCTGCTAAAGCTACTAAACAATTTCGCAAATCGCCTGGAGGCACAATATTAAATTCCTCACGAAGTCTACCAGAAGAACCGCCATCATCTGCTACAGTAACAATAGCAGTAGCATTTCTAGTTTCCTCTTTCATACCACGAAGAAGCACAGAAAGACCTGTACCGCCACCGACCACAGTAACATTTGGACCTTTATCCAGTTTGCGATGTTCATAAATCATATCTACTAATCTTCCAGACTTATCAGGAACAAGCACTGTTATCAATGAACGAATGACCATTCTTGTAGCTAATAGCATTATTATCAAGCCGAAGACGATTATAGCTATACCTACGATTGCAGTTATCATATAATCATATGAACCTGTCCATGTATACACAGCATAAAATAAAAATTCTTCAATGCTATCTATATATTTATAATTGAATACTATGGCTAAGCCTAAACCTGTAAGCAATGCACCAACAGCAAATAAACATAACCAACGCTTAAATCGCATTCCAGGATAAAGCCATTTTAATAAATGCATTTAATCCCCTACTTTCTTATATTACTATGTTCAATTTGCTCTATGTTCTCTTACTTCATTTTTCATCAAATCACGATGTTCTAAATTTGCCACATAACCTTTTTCATTTAATAAATTATATAAATGATTAGCTATATATACAGAGCGATGCATACCACCTGTACAGCCTACAGCAATTACCAACTGACTTTTTTCTTCATTGATATATTGTGGTATCAAAAATTCTACTAAATCATCTAATTTCTTCTTAAATTCTTTAGTAACTTCATATTTTTCTATATAAGCTGCCACTTCTGGCACAGTTCCGCTCTTATAACGAAGTTTTTCATCATAAAATGGATTAGGTAAAAATCTCACATCAAAAACTAAATCAGCATCTAAAGGCAAACCGAATTTAAACCCAAAAGATAAAATACTGATATTCATTTTTCCAGTATCATCAGTTTTAAACATCTTTGTAAGGCGTTCTTTCAATTCAGCACGTTTTAAACAGCTAGTATCAATAATGAAATTAGCACGTTTTTTTATTTTATCTAAAGCTTTACGTTCAAGTTCAATAGCATCACTAACTAAAACATTAGGGTCCATTGGATGACGTCTGCGAGTTTCTTTATAACGACGAATAATTACTTCATCAGAAGCATCCATAAATAATAAATGATAATTTACTTTTTGTGCATCAATCTCATCCAAAACTTGATTAAATGTATCAAAAAAGTCTTTACTACGTGTATCTACTACCAAGACAAATTTCTGCATATTTTCTGTAGAATTACTACATAAATCTACAAATTTTGGTATCAATACAGGAGGTAAATTATCAACACAAAAATAACCCAAATCTTCAAGATTACGACATGCTAATGTTTTCCCAGCTCCAGACATACCAGTAACAATTATCAAACGAAAATCTTTCATATCTAACACCTCTAATCTATAAACTAGGAACATTATCCATTCTTATATAATAATCGCTCAAATATCTTTTTTCAATACATATTTATAAATTGCTTCGGCAACCCCATCATGTTCACAATCGCCCACAACTACATCACCACAAGCCTTGACATCATCTTTAGCACTTCCCATAACAGCGCTAAATCCAGCCACTTTCAACATAGGAACATCATTATTTGCATCACCTATAGCCATCACTTCATCTATACCCAAACCTAGTTTTTCTGCCAAATGATGAAGACCACTTGCTTTACTTATATTAGGTGCCATTATTTCTACATAATTAAATTGAGACTTCGCAGCATGAGCTTGACCAGAAAATTTTTCATTAAAAAGCCTTGCCACTTCATCACTTTCTTCATTACTAGTAGTGATGATTAAAATTTTAGGAATTCTATCTACTAATTCATATACTTTTTCACCGATGGCATAACCTTTTATATTAATGCCTTCTTCATATCCTTTTGTCTTATCTGTATAAGTTTCGTAATATAATTTATCATCTTGATAAGTTTGAAAATAATACTTCATTTCTTTACAATAATCATAAATTTCACTGACAATTTTTGGAGGTAAAAAACCTTCAAAATAAACTTTTCCAGATACAGATTTTATTAAAGCTCCATTATAAGTAATAATGGGCACATCTAATTCTAATTGTTCAGCAAATCTACGAGATGCCTCATACATTCTACCTGTTGCAATTGTTGGTATAATACCTTCTTTTGCCATTTCCTTTATAGCTTGTTTATTAGCTGGAGATATTTCACCATTTTTATTTAATAATGTACCATCTAAATCTGTAGCAAACAATTTTATACTCACAAAAATCACACTCTTTTCTCATTAAAAATTTATTCAATTATATCATAAACTTACATAATTTATTTTTTTATTTATCACCAAGATATACCATTCCCAGAAATAATATTATCTTCATTATCAGAACTAATTTGAACATTTAAAATCACAGGCATATTAGCTTCGCTTTCCATCCATGATTTCAATTTTATTACATCTTGGCTAGATAATTGTTCTTTTACATATACAATAACCATAAATTTTAAGGCGTTTATTTCACCTTTTTCATTGATATTATTAATTGTTCCGCCTTCAATCTTGTCAATCTGTGGAAATAAAATCTTTCCTTTTGTATTAAAAGCTTTTAAGATTGCTTGATTATCCGTTATTCTTTGATATGCTGGATAATATTGTACACTTAAATTTTGATATTTCATCAAATCACTATCTTTATTAGCCACATTCAAAACGCCATCACGTTGTTGAATACTACTATTTATCAATTTTTCAATATCTTGTTTTGAATAACCTTCATCATAAACATTTTGAATAATTTTCAAATTTAAATCTTTAAGCTGGCTATAATTTAACAAATCTTTTTTCAGTTTATCAATCTGTGTTTCTTCTAAAGTTTTGCCGATTAAAACTACTTCAAAAGTCTTACTATCTTCTCTTATATGATAAGCAACTACTTGTCTATCATCATAATTAAAATATTCATTTATATAGCTAGTAGCTTGTGCTTTTTCCACATTATCTCTTACACTTTGATAAGCTGTATATACACTAGGAATGATTGTTATAATACCGATAATTGCTAAATAAAATTTCTGTCTACGCAACACTTGAATAGATACATATTGTTTTGCAGGAACTTTAATAAATTTTAAAACTATAAAAGTTGACAAACAAATAAACACACCATTTATACAAAATAAATATAAAGCGCCACTAAAGAATTTCAAAGAATGTGTAGCGATACCATATCCCGCAGTACAAAGTGGTGGCATCAAGGCTGTGGCAATGGCTACACCTGGAATTACATTACTTTTTTCTTTACGAGTTATACCTATTATTCCTGCAAGTCCACCAAATAATGCTATCAAAACGTCCCATATCGTAGGTTCTGTACGTGCCAATAACTCTAAAGAAGCCGTAGAAATTGGTGATATATAAAAATAAATAGTTGATGTTAAAATACAAAATCCTACTTGAAATAATAATTTTAAAAATGACTTACGCACATAAGCCGTATCATATGTAGCTATACCATAACCTATAGCCATAATAACACCCATAAGCGGAGATATTAACATTGCCCCAATAATTACAGCTGTACTATTCATATTCAAACCGATAGAAGCAATAAACATAGCTAAAATTAAAATAGCCATATTCGTACCTTTTAATAAAGCTCCACTTTCAATTCTCTCGGAAATTTCTTCCATTGATGCCCTATCTGCATTCAAATCGAATACATCTAATAATACTTTTTTCAAATAGTCCATAAATTATCACCCTTTCTCAAAATAAATTTTGTGACTTTTCTTTAATTATAAATAACTTCATAACAATAAGCAAAATATTACTTTTAAATTTTTACATAAAAATAAAGGATAGATAATTTTTATCTATCCTTTTAGAAAAATAATTATTTTTTATTATTAAATTTCATAAAAATCAATCTTAGCTTTTATTTCCCCTATAGGCTCAAAAACAATTCCTGTTGCTTCTTGCATAGGATAAATACGAGAACTGATTACATATTCTCCACCATTGATGAAAATTTCTAAAGAAGAGTAATCACTAAATATCTGCAAATAAATCTTTTCATCTTGTAAATTAACTTTTGCTTCACGTTCACCAGTTACGCCTTTACCAGATTTATCGCGATTTAATTTAAATATTTTACTATTTTTATCATAGCTAATAACCGTTTCTTCATTTTCAGAAACACGCAATTTTAAATTAAAACCGTTTGCTTTTGTCAAATCAAAAACAGTATTTAATTCATAACAATCGCCATTTATTCCTTCTAAAATACAATTTTGAACTAAGTTTACATCATAATTCACATTATTTTTTCTTAATTTTTTCAACTCTGGTATTGGTAAACTATATACTTTGTTGTTTTTTACTTCTAAAACACGAGGAATACTCATCATACCAGCCCAACCTTCTTCTTGTTCTGGCATCTCGCTTTCCCACATAGCAAGCCAACCAATCATTAAACAGCGATTATTTTTTTCATCCTGCATTATTTGCGGAGCATAAAAATCAAAACCATAATCTAACATCTCAAAGTCATTTTCACGTTCAAAAATTCCTGTATTATAGTCCATTTTTCCCAAGAAATAACCTGATTGATGTAAATTTAAAAATTTATTACCTTCTGGCTCTACACCTTGAGGAGATAAAATCAATACTTCATGATTATCTATCTCTGCAAAATTAGGGCATTCCCACATAAAACCTAAATTTTCTTCTTCTGTAGACATAGCCATTACATTAACAAATTCCCAATTCAATAAATCCTTGGATTTATAAATTAATGCTTGTCCTGTTTTTTCTGTTGTTTGAGCTCCTACTACTTGGTAATACATATCATTATATTTCCAAACTTTAGGGTCTCTAAAATGCTCCTTAAGAATATTTAAATCTTCAGGAAAACTATCTATATTGATAATTGGATTGTTCTCCAATTTTTTAAAACTTATACCATCTTCACTGATTGCTACACATTGAGTTTGCAATTGTGCATCATCTTTATCATTTTCTTTATCCAAAACTACATGTCCTGTATAAAAAAGATATAAAGTATTATCTTTTTCTATTGCACTACCAGAAAAGCAACCATCTCTATCATATTCATCAGTTGGTGCAAGTGCTATCGGTTTTGTTTTCCAATTAACTAAATCCTTACTTGCTACATGTCCCCAATGCATAGGACCCCATTGGCTAGAATATGGATGATATTGATAAAATACATGATATTCACCATTAAAATAACAAAATCCATTAGGGTCATTAATCCAATTTGCAGGAGCACTAATATGATATTGTGGCTTCCAATAACTTTTTTTGGCAATTTTTGCCATTTTACTTTGATATTGTTCTGCTTTTGCTAAAGCTTCTAAATGTGTCAAAATCTCTCTCCTTATATTTCATGTTTATGAAATTAAAATTTCACGATATTATATAAAACCCGTTTGATGGTTTTATATAATATCACCATCTTCAAAAAAATGCAACCATTTTTTATAAATTATATTAATAACTAAATATGTTTAAAATTTATATTATATATTATGAATGTTAAATAAATATTAAGATTTTATAAAAAAGAACTACTTAAAAAGTAGTTCTTTTAAATTTATTAATAATATATGAATTAGAAATAAAATTCCATTTGTGCACGGAAGATATCTACATCTTGTCTACCTTCTGTACTTGTTGCATTTACTTGTGTACCTGTTGTGTAGAATACTTCTATTGTTGTATTTTCCATTGGTACATAGTCAAATCCAAGTGTCCATCCTCTTACGTTTTCAGTATAGTCTACTGTTGCATCTATTGTTGAGAATGCACCTACATTTCTATAGTTTGTGAAGATTGCAAAGGAACCTACATCACTTGGATTGTGTTGTTTATAGCGAAGTTCACTAAACCATCCATCATTTACTACTTCACTGCCAACACTATCTGTTACTCCATCTAAATCAGATTTACTATATGCTGCCATTAATGTTAAATTGTCTGCAAGTTTTGTATTAAATCCTGCTTCCCAGAAGTTTACACTATCTTGGAAATTATTGCCTTTTTCTGCTACTGTTA
>NZ_FOCY01000030.1:0-27194 GCF_900110235.1 Megamonas sp. Calf98-2
AAGAATCCCCTGCCTTTAGGCATGGGGAGTATGTCAATAAAGCTGCGGAAAAATTATATATTTCTCAACCTACAATCAGCACTCATATTCGTATGCTTGAACAAGAATTTAATTCACGTTTAATCATTCGCACTACTAAAAATATTGAAATCACACCACATGGGAAAGAATTATTTGCATGTGCTCAAAAAATCTTCACATTAAAAAATGATTTAATTCAAAAATGGTCTGAAGAAAATAAAAAAATCATTCGTATCGGTGCTTCTACCATTCCTGCCGATTATATATTACCTGAAGTATTACCGTTATTTTGTCAAAAATATCCCGATATCCAATTGCATATTCATCAAAATGACAGTGGTAATATCTTACAATCTATTTTGAATGGCAAATTTACCATTGGCATGGTAGGCATGAAATCCTTTGAAAAAGAGCTTGATTTTGTTCCTTTTTTTCATGATGAAATCGTGATAATTACTCCTAAACAAGAAAAATTTTTACATTTTTCCCAGAAAACATTTAATCAAGATGATTTAATCTCTTTATTAAAAAAAGAAACTATTATTTTACGTGAACAAGGTAGTGGCAGTAAAAAACGTTTAGAAAGTTACTTTGAGCAAATCAATCTATCCGAAAAATCCTTAAATATCATAGCTAGATTAAATGACCAAGAATCCATCAAAAAATTAGTAGCTAGTGGACTTGGCATCTCGTTTATTTCTGCTAAAGCAATTACTGATGCAGATAATTTGCTCACTATAAAATTACCTAAAAATAGCTTAACTCGCAGTTTATATTTTGCTTATCATAAAGACTATATCTTAAAAGAACATATCTTATCTTTTATAAAATTTGTACAAAATTTCTATGCAAAAAAATAAAATAAACGATATAATACTATACAAGATTAAATATAGAGAGGGTTAGTATATTGAAAATAAAAATATTGACAAATATGGCAATGCTTGCAGCTTTGTCTTTGATTTTAGTAATGTTGATTAATTTCCCGATTTTGCCTGCTATTCCATTTATGAAATATGACCCTGCTGATATTCCTATTCTCATTGGCAGTTTTCTCTTTGGCCCTATGGGTGGTGTAATCCTGACAGCAATTGTTTCTATCTTACAAGGTCTATTCATCAGTGGTGATGGTGGTCCAATCGGTATCGTCATGCATTTTTTAGCTACAGGTACTTTTGCTTTTATTGCCGGATTTATTTATCAACGTACAAAAACAAAACGTTCTGCTGTTGTCGGTTTAATCTGCGGAGCTTTAAGTATGACTTGCGTTATGGTCATCTGTAATTTATTATTAACACCTATTTTCTTAGGCGCACCTATGGAAAAAGTTATTGAACTACTTTTACCTGCCATCATACCTTTTAATTTGATTAAAGCAAGTATAAATGCTTTAATAACTTATTTCATTTATAAACCTATATCAAATTTTGTACATCGCAATATTTAAAAGGAGCTTTAATTTTGACTGTAATTACTACTATTCGCAAAGTAACAATTGATTTAGAAAATAAAGCTAAACAAATTGCTAAAGATTTATCCATTCCTTATGTCACAAGAAATAATCTCGGCATTGATAAAATAAAACAACAAGAGAATGTAGATACTGTAATCATTGTAAAAAAAGATAAATTAGTCTTAGATTTACCTACAGGCGAGATGTTCTTTCACCCTAATATGGCTCAAGTTCGCATGAAACGTTTACGTTGTGGTGATATTGATAATATGCTTGAAGCTATGGGCGGACGAGAATTTTTACAAAATAAAACTGTTTTAGATTGCACTTTAGGTTTTGCTTCTGATGCAATTATCAGCTCATATGGTGTAGGCCCTAAAGGCAAAGTTATCGGTCTTGAAGTCAATCCTTTAATCGCTCTAATCGTCAAAGATGGACTAAAGACTTATCTACCTACTAATTACGATTTAAAATCTGCTATGGATAATATCACTGTTATCAATCAAGATTATTTAAGTTTTCTTAAAGAACAAGAAGATAATAGTTTTGATGTCATCTATTTTGATCCTATGTTTCGCCATGCACTCACAGACAGTAAAAGTCTAAATCCACTTCGCCAATTAGCGGATATGAGAGCTGTTAACCACGAAGCATTAAATGAAGCTAAACGCGTCGCTAAATATCGCATAGTCTTCAAAGAAAATAGTCGCAGTCTTGAATTTTCTCGCCTTGGTTTTACTAAAATCTGTGGTGGTAAATACGCTCCTATTCATTATGGAGTTATTGATTTAAACTAAAAATATAAAAGACCTAAGCTTATATGGATTTTCCCATATATCTTAGGTCTTTTTTCTATTCTTTAAACAGTTCTAATTGTTTTATCTCTTTAAAATGATATTGACGATATTTTCGTTCTGATAAAGCCCTGCTCAATCTTTTACTATCATAAATTCTAATATATTTCTGAGCAAAAATATTTGGTAATGCCACACCTACAGCTATTGCTAGAATTATCAAAGTAGCATTTACACCACTTTGAAACGCTTGTAAAAAATTGCTTACATCTAAAGTATCAATATCAATTATATTAAATAACAAACGATACATCAAAATACCCGGCATCAACGGAATAACTGACGGTATCGTAAGCACATGACTAGGCACATGAAACCAATGCACAGCCCTCAAAGCAATAATACTTACCACCATTGCTCCTAGCAATGTTCCAATCGGCAAACCAACACCTAAAAAATCCATAGATAAAGTGCGTACACAGACAGAAATCACTCCACCTAGACCGACTACCCATAATAAACGTGGCGGAACATTAAACATGGTAGAAAAACCAGCAGCTGCTATAAAAGCTGATATTACATAAACAATATATGCTTGATGATTTACTGTCGATAAATGCGTAAAATCTTCTACACTAAATAATTTTATGGCAAAAATTATACCAAAAGTCATACTACCAACCATCAGCAGAGTATTCATCGCTCTTGTTATGCCAGCTGTAATATAACAATCGAGCATATCTTCTAAAGCATTGACCATAGGCACACCTGGAACGATAAAAATAGCACATGCCAACATAGTGTACCATGAAGTATCTGTAAACGGCAAAAAATGTGTAAAATATGCTATCACTGTAGCTGTAAATGAAGATAATACAATCGCCATATAAGGATTTATACCAATTTTTAAACATTGACTGCGCACAAAAAAGCCAATAAATGCTGCTATTGCAGTATATAATGATGCCATGATATCACAGCCAAACATTTTACCTACACCGCCACAAGCCAGCGCTGCTCCAAGATTAATAATAAAAGTCGCATATTTGCTTTTCTTGCTTTCTACTTTCTTCAATTCAGCTTCAAATTGCTCAATAGTATAATCTCTTTCGATTGCCTCCCATGTCATTTTACTAACTTCTAAAATCACATTCATATCAACATTATGCTGATAACATTTTTGCAATTTCGTCATATGATAATTGCCAACGCTCACACTGACCATCAAAGTAGTATAGGTAACATGAATATGCAATTGGTCGCCAAAAATCCCTGCATAAGCGGCTGTTCGTTGCATAGTTCGCACAATCCTGCTCGTATCTGCTGAATTTTCCATCATCAAACGACCTACATGCAAAATCAAATGAACTTTTCTTGTCAGTTCTAAATAATTTTCATCTATATTATATGGTATGCTTTTAGAAATTGGTACGTTCTTCATCAGTATAAATGCCCTTCTTAATCATAAAATAAATATCCTATTCTATTATAATATCAATCTAAGATAATAGTACATACAAAATTATATTTATTTCAAATATCACTCAAATCAACATAAGACCTCAAGAAATTGCAAGGATTTTATTTAAATTCAGCGAATTATATACTAAACGATATTGTTTATTTTAAATTTAGAAAAGAGGGATTATATGCAAATCTACATTCAAGTAAAACAACTCGGCAAACGCAAAGATAGTATTGAAGCACAAAAATTTATTATCAAAGACTCCCTTTTTACTGTACATGATTTACTTTATGACATCGTAACTAAACAAGTAGATAAATTCAATCATCGTGCTATTGGCAATATAGATGATGAACCTACCTTATTAAATTATTTATCGTTAACTCAAATAGAAAATCAATCGCCTTCTGGAAAAATATCCTTTAATCTAGATTACCGCCAACAAAAACAAGACATTCAATCGGCTTTTGATAATGTTATTATGGCTTTTAATGATGGATTATTTCGTATATTTTTAAACGATAACGAACTATCTTCCCTAGAAGAAAAAATCAATTTACAAGAAAATGACAAATTAACTTTTATCCGCTTAACCATGTTATCAGGAAGAATTTGGTAAACTTTTTCGTAAAATTAGAAAGGATTTTTATTATGTGTTTAGATAGATGGTTCAATAATAATAAAGAATTTAAAAATAAAATAATAGCTGAACTTGCAAAGTTAAAAAATAAACTTTCTACAACGCAACAAAATATTTATGATATTTATTTAACTGAATTACAAGTAAAAACTAGATATAATTATTATTACACTTCTTTTTCCTTAGAAGAAAGGCTCTCTAATCACCCTTTATATCTACATTGGCAAAAAATTTTACCTGAAGTATTAACAAAGCCTATATCTTCTTATTTTTCTGATGATGAAAAAATTGTATTGCAGACCATCTTAGGCAAAGACAAAGTAAATTTATTTTTCTTAGCCCTAGATAATTTAATGGATTACCCTTATCAAACTAACTGGTATAGACGCACACTACGTTCTCACCAATCACATCTATATTTAAGTCGCATGTTCGATGTATTAAATGAATTTTTAATCTATCGCAATACTCAATTAACACCTCTAGAAAAATTAAAACTATCTTGTAAACCTATCGATGAAAATAATTTACCACTACAAGATTATATTTATTTGCAAAGTTTTGGTATTTATGTTCTAGCCGCTGAAATCGATAACAATAATACACAAACAATAAAATTAATTGAAGATATCATCTTAGGTGATAATCAAGTTGCTTTTCTTTCTTATGGTTTAATCAATTCCATAGTAAAAAGTCATAATCAGCATCTGCATAAATTATTAGGTGATTTACTCTTAGCTGGACGATTGCAAGAAGGATTGCGCCAATCCATCACTGAAAATATGGATAATGGCACAGTAGAAGCTTTTTTAACCCTATTAAAAGTAATCGAAGAAAATAATTTAATTCGCTATGCATCTGTAAAAAGAGCTATAGCCACATGGACAAGTCTAATTGATATTGATAATGCTGATAAAATCACAAAAAAAGAAATCGCTTCTTTCTCTAAATTTTTAACGAACGAACAGCTTCGCCATCAATCACTCAATAGCCAAAATCCTGTGGAAATTTATTTAGCTCTATGGTCATATGCTTTTTATAATGTAGAAACAACTATACCATTTATCCTTGATTTATTTAAAAATGGTCAAAAACATCAAAAACTAGTCGCTGGTTATTTCTTAAATGTAATCAATGATAATCAAATAATTTTTAAATTGCGTTATGAATTAGTTACCCAATACAATTTAACAGAAGATAATCTCTCCTTAATAGCTATATTATTCCGTCTAAAATTAAAAGATACAGTTTATAAAAATTTCCTTGAGCATAATTTCAGCTCCACACATCTAACAGATTATTATTATAAATTAAAAGCTTTATCGCAAAATTTACCTAAAGAAAAAATTTTCTCGCCTTGCGTTTTTCCATGGCATACTGAAATTCTAAACTTAAGTGATGTTTTGATTGAAATGGCAGATATTAGTTATTATCTAGCTTCTGATGAATTATTAGATGATTTTTGCAGTGAAATTTCTCGACTTGATACTTTTTGGCGCGATAATTATTTGAAAAAATTATATACTACTCCTAAAACTCTAACTCAACGCCAATTAGTATTTTGCCTACTAGCTGATAGAAGTGAAGCCACACGCAAAGAAAGCTATAACATCATCAATAAACTCGCCATTTCTAAAGATGAATATGACCTTCTCATATCCATGCTCAAATATAAATACAGTGATTTACGTCAAAATATCATTCGACTCTTATTAAAACAGCCTGAAAAACAATTACTTAATACCTTAAAATTTTTATTGAGCGATAAAAAAGGCTCTATTCGCCTTGCTGGTTTAGATATATTATTGCAATTGCAAAAAAATCCTCATAATCAAACCCTATTTAATACTGCCAAATCATATCTTTGTACACTTACTAATCCTACAACTAATGAACAAATCTTAATTTCGCAAATAAATGATAGCTATGATAATGATCCTACTATTAAAGAATTATCTTACGATACTACATTAAAAACTCAACTTGCACTATCTGAAGTAAACAATTCTTTAAAAATAACAGATATTTATCCGCTTTCACTTCAAGAATTATTCCAAATAGTAGATGATTTATCTAATTTTTACGAAAAACATAAAATGCTTTCGTATAATCCTTTATATGGCAGTGAAATCCTTTTAGATAATGATTTTAGACGCATTTCTTGGGAAGAAAAATTTAATTTATATAAATATCCTTATCCTAATCTTTGGCAGGATTTTTATGTTCAATATATCAAAACACCCGCTAAACTTTATCAATTATATCTATTTATATCATTGAATTATTTCGATATAAATTCACCATTTAAATATGTAATAACTAATACATTCAATGACAATTCAATTTGTCTAAAATCCAAATATATACAAACTAAATTAAATAATTATTCCCGTATAGAAAGTTTAGCCACTATCATTGAAAATCTCTATGAATATTATGTTCCTCAAAAATACTGTTTTGAAGTTGCTAAATTCTGGGCTTTACGTCATTTCGAAAAATTTGATTTTAATAAAGTCATAGCTAAACAAAATAAAATGACTATTTCTTTCTTAACGCAATATCATTATGGTAGTAAATCTGTTGGTTGTACTTTCATTCTTATGCCACTTTTAAATAACTATAATGACGATATTAGTTTTAAAGAAAGCTTCATTTTACTGTATAATCTCTACACAAAATACAAATATGAAATTTATTTGCCTATATATAATTTCCTTCGTGCTAAGCAAATGAATTTAATCGCTGAAGATGAACTTTATATCGATATTTTCCAACGCTCATCAGAACAATTATCTTCAAAACTCAATCAATTATCTTCTTTATTTGAAGAAAATTTTTCGACTTTAGCTTTTAGTGATTTTTCTGCTGAAAGACCAACAATAAAACAAGATTTACTACTTTATAGCCAAAATTTTGCCGATATCATCATATCTCAAATTTTATCCATTGAATTAAAACGTGGTGATTTGCCTACTAAATACACTAAATTAATAAATAATATCAAACAAATAAAAGGCATTCATTATTTTGTTGATATTTTAACAGCATTAGGCAAAAGTAAATTAAAAAATATCTCTTATCTTTGGTCTGAAATAACTAATAAAGATAGCATCTTTTCTTATCTATTAAGTATTTGCAAACCTAAAAAAGATGAAACAGCTAAAGATTTAAAAGCGTATCTAAAAGATAAATCTATCTCTAATATTCGTTTAATCGAAGCTTGTATGTTCTCACCTTCATGGATACCATTAGTGGATAAAATTTTGAAATGGAAAGGATTTATCAGCGGTTGCTATTATTTCTTAGCACATATGCGTTATGCTGATAAAAAATTAACTGCTACATTTGCTAAATACACGCCGATTTCCATTGAAGATTTACGTGATGGAGCTTTTGATTTGGATTGGTTTAAATCATGCTATAAACAATTAGGTAAAGAACGTTTTGCTATTTTATATGATGCTGCTAAATATATCTCTGAAGGAAATGCTCATACACGTGCTAGAAAATACGCTGACGCTACTAACGGTTTATTCTCCGCTGATGAAGTCAAAGCACAAATAATTGCAAAACGCAACAAAGATTTATTGATGGCTTACGGATTAATACCACTTTCTAAGAGCGGTAAAATCACTAAGACTGCACAAAAAGAAATGCTCAAGCGTTATATATTCATTCAGCAATTTCACAAAGAAAGTAAAAAATTTGGCTCACAAAGACAATCTAGTGAAAACTTAGCTTGTAAAATTGCTCTAAATAATTTAGCAAGAAATGCTCATTTTTCTGATACTTTCCGCTTTATTTTAAATATGGAAACACAATTAATCAAAAATCAACAACAATATTTTGAGCCTAAAGAGCTAGAAAATGTTTCTATTTATTTACAAGTAGATGAATATGGTAAAACTTCTATTATTTGTCAAAAACAAAATAAACAATTAAAATCTGTACCTAGTAAAATCAAAAAAGAACCATATTATCTTGCTTTAAAACAAGCCAAAAATGAATTTATTGACCAATATCGCCGTTCAAAAATTATGTTTGAACAAGCTATGGAAAATTCCACTTTATTTTTGGCAGATGAAATCACTTTGCTCAATCAAAATCCTATATTAAAACCATTGCTTCAAAATCTAGTATTTATTCATGATAATGATATAGGCTATTTCCAAAATAATAGCTTAATCTCACCTACAAAAAATATCATCAAATTAAATGCTGATGATAAAATTCGTATCGCTCACCCTATAGATTTATATAAAAGCAATCTATGGCATATATATCAGCAAGATTTATTTACACGTCAAATTAAACAGCCATTCAAACAAATTTTCCGTGAATTATATTTAAAAATAGATGATGAGTTAAATTCTGCTCAATCTCATCGTTATGATGGTTATCAAATCCAACCACAAAAAACGCAAGCTGTTTTAAAAACTCGCAATTGGATTGCTAGCTATTATGAAGGTCTACAAAAAGTATATTATCAAGAAAATATTATTGCTACTATTTACGCTGCTGTTGATTGGTTTACTCCTGCCGATATTGAAGCTCCTATACTTGAATATGTATCATTTTATGATCGCAAAACTTTCAAAGATATTTTAATTAAAGATATTCCTGATATTGTTTTCTCTGAAGTTATGCGTGATGTAGATTTAGCTATCAGCATTGCTCATGTAGGTGGCGTAGACCCTGAAACAAGCCATTCTACAATACAGATGCGCAAAGCTATCTTAGAATTTACTTTACCACTCTTTAAATTGAATAATGTTTCCTTAAATGATAATTTTGCTATCATCAAAGGAAATTTAGCAGATTATTCCATTCATTTAGGTAGCGGTCTTGTTCATCAAATGGCAGGAGCTGAAATCGCTATTTCTGTTGTTCCTTCCCAACATCGTGGTCGCTTATTTTTACCTTTTGTTGATGAGGACCCTAAAACAACCGAAATCATCACCAAAGTATTGCTCTTTGCCAAAGACAATGATATCAAAGACCCATTTATTTTAAATCAAATAAAATTAGTTAAATAAAACGAAAAAACTGTACTAAACAATTTATGATTTTAGTACAGTTTTTTCTATTTTATCTATGCTCTTTTTGATTTAGTTCTCACCAAAAACATCAATTTATCTTCTTTTAACTTATTAATATAATTGCGGAAAAAGATATTAGGAATTGCCACACCAACAGCTATCGCCAATAATATCAAAGTTGTATTAACACCATTATTTAAAACATGATGATAATTCATATTATCCACATTTTCTAAATTAATAATACTAAATAGTAAACGATACATAAAAACACCTGGAATTAAAGGGATTACAGACGGAATAGTCAATACATGACTAGGTGCATGTACTATATGTACAGCTTTCAAAGATAATAAACTGACTATGACAGCACCTGCAAGCGAAGCCGTTGCTTGTGAACAATCATATTCTAACATTAAAAAGTTGCGTACTCCCACTGAAATTATCGCTCCACAGGCAACTACAATTAACAATCTAGGTGGCATATTAAAAATAGTTGCAAAACCTATAGCAGCTACTGAGGCTGCAACAGCACAAACTACAAATGAATTAGAAGAAATACTTAAGCTTGTAAAATCTTGAACTACACATAATTTTATGGCAAAAGCTATGCCAAAAGTCATACTTCCTATCATCAATAAAGTATTCATCGCCCTTGTCATTCCTGATGTAATATAATTATCTACCAAATCATCTATCGCATTAATCAAAGGAATTCCCGGCACGATAAATAAACTACAAGCAATGAGTGGATGCCATGGCGTATTAGTTGGCATAAAATGTATAAAGTATGCACAAATAGTGGCTACAAAAGCAGAAATAGCTATTGATGCATATGGATTAAATTTTAATAAATTGCATTTCATTCTCGTCCAATAACCTATCATTGCACAAATAGAAGTGTAGATAAATGCAAAAAAATCACCACCAAATAATAAGCTAAAGCCACCACAAGCCAGCCCTGCACTAATCATCACTAAAGGCTTTTTATAATATCTTTTACGCAAACAAATAAATCTCAACTCTTTTTCAAATTCATTTAAAGAATAATCTTGCTCAATAGCTCGCCATGATAATTTACTAACTCCAGAAATTGCTGTCATATCTACTCCATGTCTATAACATTTTTGGAAATTAGTAATAGATTTGTCCCCTGTATTAATATTAACCATTATTGTTGTAAAAGTAATATGAATTTGCAATCTTCGCTCTGGTATTTTCATAAATACGCCTACGCGTTTCATATTGCGTACAATACGATTTGCATCAGCTCCACTTTCCATTAAGACTTTGCCCACACGCAAAATCAATTGTATTTTTCGTTCAATCTCCTTATCTTCTTTCAAATTTTTTAAATTATTATGTTCTAAATAATCGTTCATTTTCCCTAACCTCTATAACTCTATTATTCAATTTTCTATTACCAAATAGCATAAATATGATGATTTTATAATTATATCTCCTTCATCATCTGCTATATTTATATTATTATGCAAAGTAATATTAAATTCAAATACACCTTTGTTATTCAATCTATAATTAAAATGCATTAATAAAATTGAACAAAGAGCTATTGACTATGGTGTTATACCATAGTTTATACTTGAAATAAGAAGTAATATATTTCTATTTTAAGAAAGGATTTGTTATTATGGTTACGAAAAAATATTGCTGGTTAATGTTATTGCTAGCAATTATTTTGGAAATAACAGGTACAGCTTTAATGAAATTTTTTGCCATAAAAGGTGGTATGGAAGGTTATATCTTAATGCTTTTATTTATATTTTGTTCCTATTTTGCATTAAGCAAAGCCATTGTAAAAATTCCCATCAGTACTGCTTATGCTATTTGGGAAGGTATAGGCTTAATCGGCACAGCTACTGTGGCTTATTTTATTTTTAATGAAGACTTATCTTTATTAAAAGTTTTAGCTTTTATGGTAATCTTAAGTGGTTTAATCATGATAAAAAAAGGAACTTATACTGTTTCAAATAAATAATGGAGTTGAATATTATGTCAGATGGTACGATTGGTACTTTATCGATTATTAGTTCTGTATTTTTCGATGTATTCGCTAATATTTGTCTAAAAAAATCTCAAGGATTTAAATATAAATTATATGGATTTTTGGCAATCAGTTTAGTTGGATTTGCCTTTTTATGTTTAGCTTACGCTATCAGCATCATGGATTTAAGCATTGCTTATGCCTTATTTGGTGCTTGTGGTTTACTTTTAACCACAATTATTGATAAATTATTTTTCGGTCTACGCATCAAGCCTTTGGGAATTATTGGCTTAATGACGATGATTACTGGTATTATTTTAATAAAAATGATTTAAATAAATAAAACCACTATTTAGTATGAAATTATATCTTTAAAATTATACTATAATAGTGGTTTTATTTATTCACGTCATTGACCAATTTTATCAAAATCTTTTCGTGGTCTAACTACAGGTTTTTCATCAGCATAACCCAATAATGCAATATAAGCTATTATTTCACCCTTTTTATTTAACCAATGTTTTAATTCTGGATATACAAAGAAAATATCTCCTATCCATAAACTTCCTAATCCTAAATTGTTAGCAGTTAATAACATATTTTCAATACTTGCACATATTGCTTGAATATCACAAATTTCAGCAATATGTTCCTCAAAACTCAAGAATTTTCTATATTCTTTAGATAATGTATTTATTACAAAAATAAGTACTGTAGCTTCTTGCATAATTTTAAAACTATTTTGAGCTCTATTGATATAGTTAACATAATTAGGTAATAATGATTACATTAATTCCCTAGTTATTCCTTAATTTAAAATCTGCATACATTCTTGTTTTGATTTATCCATAACCACTATAAAATACCATGGTTGTCTATTCTTAGCAGAAGGAGCTTATCGTCCAGCTTCTAAAATTTTTTAATTAAATCTTTTGTTACTTATTCTGCTTAAACTTATGTATACTTCTCCTATTTTCAATATCAATTATCATAGATATTCACCTTCTTATTATATAAAAATAACCACTATCTAATAAAAAAATTAGGCTAGATAGTGGTTATTTTTATTTTTCTTGTAAAGAATCCCATAATAATAAAATATTATTACCTACTTCTGCATAAAAACGAATACTTTTTGTTTGTTTTCTTTCTTCCCAAGCTACATGGTTTTTTGATTTTTCCTGTGCATATTTTTCTTTAAAAACTTTTAACATTTTATCATTAAACTGTACATCAATCATCATATTATATCTTTGAAAATTTTTATCTACTAAAATATAATGATTATCTAATACTTTTAAATTATATTTTTTCTCAATTAAATCAACATAACCTTTTGGTAATTTATAATCCATATCTTAAAAATCCTTTCTTCATTTATAAATAAAGGCGTAATCCCTAAGGATACGCCTTTATTATTCATTTTAAATCAAATGGAGATAAGTTTCTTAAACTGTTTTCATTAATATCAGCATTAGCAAATTTATCTATCAACTGTTGCACTGCTAGTGTTGCAGATAATTTTCCATTAATTACATCTTCTTCAATTTCTCCTTTACTTTTTATAATCTCTGGACAACGATAAAATAAATTATGCAAATGTTCTTCTATCATAGTATACACCCAAGAAATCGTTTGTTGTTTTCGACGTTCCTTCAAAACACCATTAGCAAAACCTTGTTTCATAAAAACTTTCACAACATTTTGCCAAAAATCCATAATTCCTTCACCTGTATATGCTGAACAAGTATAAGCATGTGTAGTCCAGTGCTCTGTTGCTTGTCGCAAAAATTGCAAAATACGTTCATATTCTGCACGAGTCACCAATGCTCTTTGCTTATTATCTCCATCAGCTTTATTTACTAAAATAGCGTCAGCTAATTCCATAACACCTTTTTTCATGCCCTGTAATTCATCACCAGCACCTGTTAATACAACTAAAAGGAAAAAATCTACCATAGAACGTACTGTCGTTTCACTTTGTCCTACGCCTACCGTTTCCACTAAGATTGTATCATAACCAGCAGCTTCACATAAAAGTAATGTTTCTCTACTTTTACGTGTTAATCCTCCCAAAGTACCTCCAGATGGTGATGGTCGAATAAAAGCATTTGGCTCTCTTGATAACTGCTCCATTCTAGTTTTATCCCCTAAGATACTACCACGTGTGACTGTACTAGATGGGTCTACTGCCAATACTGCTACTTTATGCCCTTGTTGACATAATTTAGTTCCTAAAGCTTCAATAAAAGTAGATTTACCTGCACCTGGTACACCTGTAATTCCAATTCGCATAGATTTTCCAGTATATGGTAAAATTTTTTGAATTACTTCTTGTGCCATAGCAAAATGTACACTTGCATTACTTTCAATTAAAGTAATAGCTCTTGATAAAATCATACGATTTCCAGCTAAAATACCTTTAACATAATCATCTACTGTTAATTTTACTCGTTTAACTATTTTGGGTTTATTTACATGATGTTCAGTTTTATTTTGCTCACTCATACCATCATGTCCACCTTCTACACCTCGCATAACTCTACAGGCAAATTTATCATCATTATTATCAGGTCTCCATGAAGGCTTATACGTATCAGTCATAACATCAGTCCTCCAGACGTTTGTTAAGAAGCTCCAATACTTTTTTTGCACAAACAGGAATTATCGTACCTGGTCCAAAAATGGCAGCAGCACCATGTTCATATAAGAAATCATAATCTTGAGCAGGTATTACCCCACCAATTACTACCATAATATCTTCACGACCACGTTTTTTCAATTCTTCAATGAGTTGTGGCATTAAAGTTTTATGACCAGCTGCCAAGGAACTCATACCTACAATATGCACATCATTATCAACAGCATCTTGAGCAGCTTCTTCTGGTGTTTGGAATAATGGACCAATATCAACATCATAACCCATATCAGCAAAAGCAGTAGCAATTACTTTTGCTCCACGATCATGACCATCTTGTCCCATTTTAGCAATATAGATACGGGGACGACGACCATATTCCACTTCAAACTTATCTGTCATATCACGAACTTCTTTAATAACATCATCATCACTAAATTCACTACTATATACACCAGATATAGAACGAATAATTGCTTTATGTCTACCACAAACTTTTTCTACTGCATCAGAAATTTCACCTTTAGATGCACGTGCTCTTGCTGCTTCTACAGCTAATTCTAATAAGTTACCTTCACCTGTTTCCATAGAACGAGTGATAGCTTCAAGACAAGAACGAACTTTGTCATTATCACGATTTGCACGTAATTTTTTAAGTCTTTCAATCTGAGCTAAACGAACTGCTGTATTGTCAACTTCTAAAATATCAAGTGGATCTTCTTTATCTAAGCGAAGATAATTTACGCCAACAATTTTTTCACTACCAGAATCAATATGAGCTTGACGACGTGCTGCTGCTTCTTCTATACGCATTTTAGGCAGACCTGTATCAATTGCTTTAGACATACCGCCGAGAGCTTCAATTTCTTGAATATGTGCCCAAGCTTTTTTTATGAGTTGATTTGTTAAAAATTCTACATAATACGAACCACCCCATGGGTCAATTACCTTACATACTTTAGTTTCATCTTGAATGTATAATTGCGTATTACGAGCAATACGAGCTGAAAAGTCTGTAGGAAGAGCTATAGCTTCATCTAGTGCATTCGTGTGTAAAGATTGTGTATGACCAAGAGCTGCTGCCATAGCTTCAATACAAGTTCGAGTAATATTATTAAATGGATCTTGTTCTGTAAGACTCCAACCAGAAGTCTGAGAATGTGTACGTAAAGCCATAGATTTTGTCTTTTTAGGATGAAAAGAATTGACAATTTTAGCCCAAAGCATACGACCAGCACGCATTTTAGCAATTTCCATGAAATAATTTTTCCCCATAGCCCAAAAGAAAGATAATCGTGGTGCAAATTGGTCAATGGTTAATCCATGTTCTGTACCTGTACGCAAATATTCAAGACCATCAGCTAATGTATAACCTAATTCAATATCTGCTGTTGCACCTGCTTCTTGCATATGATAACCAGAAATAGATATACTATTAAATTTAGGCATATATTTAGAAGTATACTCAAAAATATCACCAATAATTCTCATTGAAGCTGCTGGTGGATAAATATAAGTATTACGTACCATGAACTCTTTTAAAATATCATTTTGAATAGTACCTGCCATAACAGCTTTATCTACACCTTGTTCTTCACCAGCCAAAATATAAAAAGCCATGATAGGAAGTACTGCACCATTCATAGTCATGGATACTGACATCTGATCAAGTGGAATGCCTTTAAATAATATTTCCATATCTAAAATAGAGTCAACTGCTACTCCTGCTTTACCAACATCTCCTACTACACGAGGATGGTCTGAATCATAGCCTCTATGTGTTGCTAAGTCAAAAGCAATAGATAAACCTTTTTGCCCAGCTGCAAGATTTCTACGATAAAAAGCATTTGATTCTTCTGCTGTAGAAAAACCTGCATATTGTCGTACTGTCCATGGTCTTGTTACATACATAGTTGCATATGGACCACGCAAAAATGGTGGAATACCTGCTACAAAATCTAAATGATTACAATCTTTATAAACATTTTCATCATAAAGTGGTGCTACATCTATTTGCTCCATAGTGCGATAAAAATTTTCCTCAAAAGATTTTCCAGTTTCTGCTTTTAAACTTTCTTTCCATTTAGCAAAAGCGACCTCACTCTGTATTGCTTGCTGAAAAGGAATTTGTGTAAAATCTGGTATTTTAGACATTATTCAATCATCCCCTTTTCTTTTTGCATACGAAGTAAAGTTTCATAGCAATTAGAACGAACACTTATATAATCGTCCATACCCGCTTCATCGCATGCTTTTTTTAATTCTGGTGTTGGTGCACCTGCTAAAAAAACTTTCATACTAGGTTTTACAGCCTTAATACCAGAAGTAACAGCTGGTGCGAGTTCTGGATAAGTTGAATCTGTAGAACAAACAATAGCTACATCAGCATTTGAATCAATAGCTGCTTGTACAGCTTCTTCTACTGTTGGAAAACCATTATTAGTAAGTACATTAAATGCTGCTACTTGCATAAATGAAGTAACAAAATCTGCACGTGCTTTATGCTGTGGAATAGGTCCCATATTAGCAAGGAAAATATTTACATTTTCCCCTGTTTTTTCTAGATACTTTTCTGTGCGATGACGAAGTTGTTCATATCTTTCAGTCCAGCGATGTGGCAAAATAGCTTCTATAACTTCACCTGTCGCCTCTCCTGTAAGTGCTGTAGATATTTCACCTAAAGTGGCACCCGCTTTAATAGTCTGTTTAACTGTATTTATTAATGAACCATGTTCACTAAAATCACGTTTACCAATTTCCGATAATAATAATTTAACATAATCATTATCACGTACTTTTACATTAACTTTAATTGCCATTTTTCTATCTGCTATAATTTTATCAAAATCAATTTCTGGTACTTCCAATAATTTTTCAGTCATATTTGGATACATATTATTACCAACAGCACGATCTTTTCTTGTTGCTAAATTTTTAAAACGAGCTTGTAATACTTCATTAATAGCTATCTGCACAGTATTATTTTCTAAAGCTTTTATTAAACCACCATGAGCTTCAATTTCTTGAAATTTTGCCCAAGCCTTTTGAGTAAACTCTTCTGTCAATGGTTCAAGATACCAACTACCACCAGCAGGGTCTATTGGTTGAATAAAATTAAATTCATGTTGCTCCATAATTTGAATATTTCGTGCAATACGACGAGAAAATTCATCACTAGGACGTATACAATGGTCAAATGGTTTTACAAACATACCATCCATACCACCAACAACAGCAGAAAATGATTGTGTAGCTGCACGAAGTAAATTTACATAAGGATCATATACTGTTTGACAAAAAGACGATGTACTTACATATATATTAATTTTTTGAGCTATATCATCTCCACCACAATTTTTAACAATTTGAGCCCAAATCATTTTCACACTGCGTAATTTAGCAATTTCCATAAAAAAATTTGCACCTATACTAAAATGAAAACGTAAATGACGACAAAAAGTATTCACATCAATGCCACGTCGTTCCATAGATTTCATATATGTTACAGCTTCATTCATGGCATATGCTACTTCTTGAATATCATTTGCACCACCATTGTGATAAACATCTGTATTTACTACTACAGTCTTTAATTCTGGTGCAAATTTTTCTGCCCAACAAATACTATGAGCCATTTCATCATAATATTCATCAAGAGGTCGTGTAAGCTTTCCATCTAAAGCTAATTCTCCAATAGGATCTGCTGTAATAGCACCATGAAGTTTTTTTAGTGATAATTTTTTCTGTTCACACACCACTGCAACAGCAGAAAGTAATGCTATATTAGAAGCACCTGCATAGATATCAATTTCAAATTTTTCTAAATCAACATCATCTAATAATTTATTTACATCTGATAAAGTCGATAAAGAAACACCAATATCTGCGATTTCTTCTTTATTAGCTGTATCTACATCATAACCTTTACGTGTTGCTGTATCCAAAACTACACTTGCAGCTGTTGAACCTTTTAATAATTCATATTTTACCATTTCATTGGCTTCACTAGGAGTTTTAGCATCACACTCTTGAGCTATTGTCCATGGTTTATGTATATAACCACTAGCATTAGCTCCACGTAAATTACTTTCCATTCCTGGATAAGTCTTATTATGAGTTAACCCTTCTAAATCTTCCATACGATAAATAGGGTTTAATGTAATACCTTCATAAGTTTTAGTAAACATACTTTTTTCAAAAGGTTTTCCCTTCAATAATGCCACTACAGCTTCTTTCCATTCTTCATATGAAGGAATTTCAAACTCATCAAAAGTAACAGCAGGAATATCTTGTTCTTGTTGTTCTTCTTGTCGAATTTCTTCGCCAAGTGTTTTATCTTGTTCCATATATAATAATTTCCCTTCTCTGCTTCTGCATTTTCATTTAAGGGGATAATTTAATACTATTATTGAATAGTTAATAAATACTCTTATATATCTAATAAATGGTTCGAGTTCCTCCTACCTAGATATTAAATATAAAATTTATAAAAAAGCCATCACTAAATTTAGTGATGGCTGGATTGGTAATATATATTCCCCAAATATTATTTACCATTTTTATTAAATTATTCAAGCATTTATGCTAATCATAATAATGATTAAATTTTTCAGTAAATTAAACATAATTTACAACAAATTAATATGATACATCGATGGCACTTGCTTAAGATAATCATGAGCCATCTTCATGGATTATCTCTATAAACAGAAAAACCGCTTTTCATAAACAATATATGAAAAACGGTAGAAAATTATAATTAGAATTTACATGTATAAAAAACATATACATTCTACTACATCTCTCCCCGTCTCTCGCAGGTCAAACGACGATGCTTCTTATAGGCAGTTCTTCTGACTCAGTATCATTGCTCACTTCGCCTTCCCAGTTTCCCAGTGACATTCATGAAGTTTGCTCCTCTTTACAGCGGCGGGACCGTGCCGGATTTTAACCGTCTTCCCTATTAAGCATAAATATGCACCTATAAGGTTTCATTATCAACTTGTCGCCTTTATTATACTTTTTATTTTATATATGTGTCAATACTCTATATAAAATAATTTTAAGATAATTATTTTATATAGAGTATTGACACATATTCTATATAGTGATATTCTAAGAAAGAACTGAATATAGTTCAATGAATCAGGTGTCCATTTGGACTTAATAGGGAATTCAGTACGTAATTTATTATTAAGCTGAAACGGTCCCGCCACTGTATGAGGGAACTTATCCAAATTTATGTCACTGGGAAACTGGGAAGGCTTGGATATAGTAATGAACTCGAGTCAGGAGAACTGCCTGATTAACAATCACCGTGTGCAATTAATTTATTTTAATTGCCATACCTGCGAGCGATGGGGAGGAGATTAGACAGTAAATTTTAGAATTTACTCAATGTGTCTATTCACCTCTTTTCAAAGCGAAAAGGGGTTTTTTATTTATCGGTTTTACTTTATGTCTTCAGCAAACATAAAGTAATCATTGCTCAAAATTCCAAACTAATCATTATATTGTTTTATTATTATGCGTATAGCATGCTTAAGTATTATTCTAAGCATGCTATTTTTTTCTTATAATTTAATTTTAAAGATAGCTTTTTTTATAGTTTGACTTTGTTGACAGATAATAGCTGTACGATGAGCATCTTCTGGATAACAAATTAGAAAATCACCTTTGTTAATTAAGTTAACAGTAGCTTTTTCTTCACCTATTAATTCCACAAAATCGCGATTTTCATCAAATGATTTTATTTGCATATCATCGCAAAAGCTCACATCAATACTTTCTTTTCCTTCAATAATCATATGCACATCAATATATTTTTTATGTGCTTCCCAAAAGCGCTCTTCACGTTTTACTGTAGCATAGTTTTCGATATTAACAAAAAACTCATCGCCATTTATTTTATAACTACCTTTTTCATATGTAGTTAAATCATGCTCTTTTACATAAGTAAAACAAGCTTTAATTTTTTCTGCCAAAAAATCATACTTATCTGCATATTTAAGATTGCCAAAAATCATGTTTATAACCTCTTTTCTCAGTTTATTAAAATAATTATATCATGATATTGAAAAAATATTCTTCTCCATTTATCATTAAATCTAAATATTAATATTATAAGTGAGATGATTTTATGGTACACATACCAAAATTAAATACATTACAAACTGAAAATAAAATTCCCTTTAAAGTAGAAGCACCTTTTGAACCTACAGGCGACCAACCTCAAGCGATTGAAGCTTTAGCTCAAGGCATTCAAAATGGTCAAACATCACAAGTTTTATTAGGTGCTACAGGTACAGGAAAGACTTTCACTATCGCTAAATTAATTGAAAAAGTCCAAAAACCTACACTTATTATCGCTCATAATAAAACGCTAGCTGCACAATTAGCTAGTGAGTTTAAAGAATTTTTTCCGCATAATGCTGTAGAATATTTTGTCAGTTACTATGATTATTACCAACCAGAAGCTTATATTGCCCAAACAGATACTTATATCGAAAAAGATTCTTCCATCAATGATGAAATTGATAAGCTTCGCCATTCTGCAACTTGTTCTTTATTCGAACGTCGTGATGTCATCATTGTTGCTAGCGTATCTTGTATCTATGGTTTAGGTTCACCAGAAGATTATTATGATTTAGTCTTATCTGTACGTGAAGGTCAAGAATATCCTCGTGATGATATTTTGCGAAAATTAGTTTCTATCCAATATGAACGCAATGATATAAATTTTGACCGTGGTAAATTTCGCGTTCGTGGTGATGTCATTGAAATTTTTCCTGCTGGCTATAGTGATAGAGCTATCCGCATTGAACTTTTTGGTGATGAGGTTGACCGCATTTTAGAAGTAGATACATTGACTGGCGAAGTCTATGGTCAACGCAAACACATTTTAATTTATCCTGCTTCTCACTATGTAACTTCTAAAGAACATATGAAAGAAGCTATCGACTCCATACAAGAAGAACTTCAACAGCAATTAAAAATCCTTGAAGATGATAATAAACTCTTAGAAGCTCAACGTTTGAAACAACGCACAAATTATGATTTAGAAACTATGGAAGAGATGGGATATTGCTCTGGCATCGAAAATTATTCACGCCATTTAACAGGCAGAAAAGCTGGCGAAGCTCCGTATACACTTCTTGATTATTTCCCTGATGATTTTTTAATCGTCATTGATGAATCTCATGTTACTATACCACAGATAAAAGCTATGTATGCAGGCGACCGCTCACGCAAAGAATCACTTGTAGATAACGGTTTTCGTTTGCCTTCCGCCTTTGATAATCGCCCTTTGCGCTTTGAAGAATTTCTCGATCATATCAATCAGATAATCTATGTTTCTGCTACACCAGCACCATTTGAATTAGCACAAGCAAATCAAGTAGTAGAACAAATAATCCGTCCAACAGGTCTATTAGATCCTGAAATAGAAATTCGCCCACTTGAAGGGCAAATGGACGATTTACTTGGAGAAATAAAAATCCGCACTAAGAAAAATGAACGTGTACTCATCACTACTTTGACTAAAAAAATGGCTGAAAATCTCACTGATTATTTAAAAGAAATGGGTATCAAAGTCCGTTATCTTCATTCTGATATTGCCACTATTGAAAGAGCGGAAATCATTCGCGATTTGCGTCTAGGAAAATTTGATGTACTCGTAGGGATTAACTTATTACGTGAAGGCTTGGATATGCCAGAAGTCTCTTTAGTAGCTATCTTAGACGCTGATAAAGAAGGCTTCTTGCGTTCAGAGACATCTCTCATTCAGACAATTGGTCGTGCTGCTAGAAATGCTCATGGTAAAGTAATCATGTACGCCGACCGCATCACCGATTCTATGCAAAAAGCCATTGATGAAACTCTGCGTCGTCGAGAAGTCCAAGATAAATACAATCAAGAACATCATATAACACCGAAAACAATTCAAAAGAAAATAAAAAATCTCATTGAAACTACTATGGTTGCAGAAGAAAAAGCAAGTTATGATGCTGAAAAACCAAAGAAAAAATTGAAAATGACTGTTAAAGAAAAGAAAAAATTAATTCTTTCTTTAACTAAAGAAATGCAAGAAGCTTCTCGCAACTTAGAGTTTGAACGAGCTGCTCAAATTCGCGATATCATCTTTGAATTAAACGAAAAAAAATAATTTATTTATAAAAAAGCACTATAGCATGAAAACTATAGTGCTTTTACTTATTCATCATAAAGATGACAACGTACATATCTGTTATTTATCATTTTCATTTCAGGTAATTTTTGTCTACAAATTTCTTTAGCTTTTGGGCAACGCGTATTGAATGGACAACCTTTTGGCGGATTTAATGGACTTGGCAATTCACCTTGCAAGATAATTCGCTGTTTATGTTTTTCTTTTTGTGGATCTGGCAATGGAATTGAAGATAACAATGCTTTCGTATATGGGTGTAGAGGATTTGTATATAAATCTTCTGTATCGGCAAGTTCTACAATTTGCCCTAGATACATAACTGCTACTTTTTGGCTGATATAACGCACCATAGCTAAATCATGAGCGATAAATAAATATGTCAAACCTAATTCATGTTGTAATTTTTCTAGTAAATTTACGACTTGTGCTTGAATAGATACATCAAGTGCCGAAATCGGTTCATCGCAGATAATCAGTTTAGGTTCACAAGCAAGTGCTCTAGCTATACCGATACGCTGTCTTTGTCCGCCACTGAATTCATGAGGAAAACGGTTTGCCTGCTCTTTACTCAATCCTACCAATTCCAACAATTCATATATACGCTCTTGTCTTTGTTTTTTATCTGTATATAAATTATGCACAAGCAAAGGCTCTTCAATGATATCTGCCACTGTCATTCTTGGATTTAATGAAGCATATGGATCTTGGAATATCATTTGAATATCTTTTATCATCTCTTTATTTTGTGAAATATCTTTGCCTGCAAATATGATTTTACCTTTTGTCGGTTTATATAAGCCAATAATAGTTCTACCTGTAGTTGATTTTCCACAGCCTGACTCACCTACAAGACCTAATGTTTTTCCCTCTTCTATGGAAAAACTGACATCATTTACTGCTTTTAAAATTTGTTTTGGTTTTCCCCAAAAAGAACGCTTCACTACAAAATCTTTATGTAGATTTTTGACTTCTAATAAATTCATCAAAATTCCTCCCTATTCTCTTTGGGTGCAAATTCATGCTCCAACCAACATTTTACATAATGATCTTTATTTAATTGTGTCTTTTCTGGCATCAATTGCATACAGATTTTCATTGCTTTTGTACATCGTTTGACAAATGGACAATAATCAATACTTTCTTTTAAATCTGGTGGCTGTCCATCGATCACATATAATTTATCTTCTTTATTTAAATTTAAATGAGGCAAAGATTTTAATAAACCTCGCGTATAAGGGTGATGTGCATGATAAAACAAATCATCAACATTTGCTTTTTCTACGATTTGACCTGCATACATAACTGCTACTTCATCGCAAATATTGGCAATAACCCCTAAATCATGCGATATCATAATGATGGACATATTTAATTTTTCTTGTAAAGATTTCAATAAATCTAAAATTTGTGCCTGCACAGTTACATCAAGAGCTGTTGTCGGCTCATCTGCTATCAATAATTCTGGTTCACAGGCAAGTGCCATTGCAATCATCACACGTTGACGCATACCGCCACTGAATTGATGGGGATAATCTTTCAATCTTTTTGGGGCAAATGGTATCCCTACTAAATTTAATAATTCTACAGCTTTTTCTGTCGCTTCTTTATCCGATAATTGTTTATGCAAAAATAAAACTTCTTTTATCTGCGTACCAATTGTAAGTACAGGATTTAAAGATGTCATTGGATCTTGGAATATCATCGCAATTTTATTGCCACGAATTTTGGCTAAATCTTCATCTTGAAAATTAACTAAATCCTGACCTTGCCATAAAATCTGACCATTTTCAATTATGCTATTTTCTTTAGGCAATAAACCCATGATAGCATGAGCCGTTACTGATTTTCCACAGCCTGACTCGCCCACTATGCCCAAAGCTTGTCCTCTTTTTAAAGCAAAACTGACATTGCGTACTGCTTTTACTTTTCCTCGATAAGTCTGAAAAGCAACTGCTAAATCTTTTACTTGTAAAATTTCTTTATTTTCTTCCATGGTAAACACTCATTTCTTCACTATTTTAACGACGCATCTTAGGGTCTAAAACATCTCGCAGACCATCACCTAAAAAGTTAAAAGCCAACATAGTGACACTGATAGCTACTGCTGGAAAAAATAATTGAAAAGGATATGCACGTAAATTATTTACACCTTCTGACGCTAAAACGCCCCAACTAGCCATTGGTGCAGAAACACCTAGTCCGATAAAACTCAAAAAAGCTTCTGTAAATATTGCATCAGGAATAGCCAGTGTCATTGTTACAATGATTGCACCCATAGCATTTGGCAATAAATGTCTAAATAAAATTCTTTTTTTCGATACGCCTATTGTTCTAGCTGCCAAAATAAATTCTTGTTCCTTCATTGATAAAATTTGACCACGCACAATTCTTGCCATCTGTAGCCAATAACCAATACCTAAAGCAATAAAAATATTGATAAGCCCTGGCTTTAAAATTACCATCAATAAAATCACATATAATAAAGTCGGTACGCTATATAAAATATCCACAATATTCATCATTATGCGGTCAATCTTGCCACCGCAAAAACCTGCTATTCCGCCATAGATTACACCAATAAAAAGATTTAATAAACTAGCCACTATACCAATAGCTAAAGAAATTCTCGCACCATATAACACGCGAATAAAAATATCTCTCCCCAAATTATCTGTACCAAACCAATGCTCCCAACTTGGAGAACTATTCGTCATCATCAAATTCTGTTCATCATAAGTATGGCTAGAAAAAATAGGGCCAAAAATAGCTACAACTATTAAGCATACGATAATAATTAATCCCAGCAAAGCCATTTTATTTTTCTTTAACCTAATCCACGCATCTTGCCAATATCCCAAAGTTTCTTCTTTTTTTTGCACCTGCAAAATTTCTCGCTCTAAAGGCACAAATAAATCTTTATTTATCATCTTCATTCACCTTTTTCTTCACCGATTTTAATGCGTGGGTCTAATAACGGATAAAGTAAATCCACTACCATATTTAAAACAATTACAATCACACTATAAAAAATTGTTACACCTAAAATTACAGTATAATCTCGATTATAAATGCTAGTTACAAAATATTGCCCTAAACCTGGTATCGCAAAAATAGTTTCAATGACAAAACTACCTGTCAAAATACTAGCTGTCATTGGTCCTAAATAAGTTACTACAGGAATTAATGAATTCGGCAAAGCGTGTTTTATTAAAACTTTGCTCCATGATAAACCTTTGGCTCTCGCTGTTTTTATATAATCTTGTGATAAAATATCCAACATACTAGAACGCGTCAATCTAGCGATAAATGACATTGGCATTCCTGATAAAGCCAAAGCTGGCATGATTTCATATCGCCAACCATTCCACATAGCAGCCGGCAATAAATGTAATTTCGTCGATAATACATATATAAGTAATGCCGCCACAACAAAACTAGGCACAGCAACTCCTAAAGTCGTAAAAAAATTAACTGCCCTATCTTGCCATTTATCTTTTTTCACACCTGCTAATATTCCCGCTGGTATGCCGATGATAATTGCTATTAAAATTGCTTCTATCCCTAATTTAAATGATACTGGAAAACCATCTTTGATGATATCATTTACACTACGACCTGGATATTTAAATGATGGTCCTAAATCGCCTTGCACTAAATTGCATAAATAATCACCATACTGTTTATATAAAGGGTCATTTAATTTATATCTTTCTTCTATACTATGTAATACATATGGAGGCAAAGATTTTTCTGCCGTAAAAGGTCCTCCTGGTATAGCATGCATTAGAAAAAAAGTTATAGTTATAACTATCCATAAAACAATAAATGCATTAAAAATTCGCTTAATTATATATCCCATATCTCATCTAACCTCCAATATAGATTAAACTATATTATAAAATTTAATCATCTAAACTGCAAATTTATTATATCATCAAAATTCTATATCTATAAATTTATAAACAAAAAGACTCAAATCAGCATTTACACTAATTTGAGTCTTATATATATTTCAATAAAAATTCAATTTAAAATTATAAACATTGTTCAGTTCTACCGATGATATCATCTTGAGTTTTCTTAGATAAAACATTGAAAAAGGCACTATAACCTGCTACGCGTACGATTAAATCTTTATGTTTTTCTGGATATTTTTGTGCATCAATCAAAGTCTCTCTCGATACGATATTATATTGAACATGATATCCATGCAGTCTATTGAAGAAAGCACGAATTAACATTTCTAATTTTTGTTTATTTTCTTCTGTAGAAAGCATTTGCGGTGTCATTTTTTGATTTAATAACACTCCACCCGTTATTTTTTCTGTTGGCAATTTAGCAACAGATTTAAATACATCTGTTGGCCCATTTTTATCTGCATTATGTGCAGGGCTACAACCTTCTGCAAGTGGTTCATAAGCATTTCTTCCATCAGGTGTCGCCATTGTTCCCATACCTTGACCTACATTAGCACTGATTGAAGATGTACCGCCATAGCGAATACCACCGATTGGGCCTCTATGATAACGAGTATTTGGATATTTTTTGATTTCATCTAAATAAGAATCATAAGCTTCAACTACAAGATTATCTACATAATCAATATCATTACCATATTTTGGCACTTCATCAATCAACATTGCCTGAATTTTTTTATTTTCATCAGATTGGAAATCATCTAAAATAGCGTTCCAAAGTTGAGTTGGTGTGATTTTCTTTTCTTCAAAAACTAATTTTTTAATTGCAGCTAAAGAGTCTGCCATATTGGCAATACCGACTTGAAGTCCAGATATGAAATCATATACTGCACCGCCTTCTTTGATAGTTTTTCCTCTACCAATACAATCATCATTGACATACTCCCCATGCCTAAAGGCAGGGGATTCTTGGATACAAACGATACTTGCCTACTAAAATAGCAGGTCTTACTATATCTCTCCAAAGAAGGTTGATG
>NZ_FOCY01000034.1:0-25514 GCF_900110235.1 Megamonas sp. Calf98-2
AAGCAATAAAAAAGTTAGTGAAAGTACTACCAAAAAAGGCATTAAAAACATTTACAACAGATAGAGGGAAAGAATTTGCATGTTACAAAGAAGTAGAAAAATTAAATATAAAAGTATATTTTGCAGATGCTTATGCAGCATGGCAAAGAGGTAGTAACGAAAATTCAAATGGGTTATTAAGAGAATATTATCCAAAGAAAACAGATTTAGGAAAAATATCTAATGATGATTTAATAGAAAAATTAATACTATTAAATAGTAGACCAAGAAAATGTTTAAATTGGGATAATCCATTTAATTTATTTTTAAAAGAAGTGTCGCACTTGGATTGACAATTCATCATTAATTAAATTATCGCCATTAAATTTATTTATTGCCTAAAAACTTTAAAATCATATTTATAATTTTTCTATAAAAACCAATTTCTTCTCAGTCTTCAAGTCTTGGTCCAGCATTTAAAATTTCTTCTGGCATTTCGCCTGCGAAACGTTTAACATTTTCAGCGAACAATCTTACTAATTTTTCAGCTTGATTTTTATATGCTTTTTTATCCATCCAAGTATTTTCTGGATTTAATACTTCACTTGGTACACCTGGGCAGCTATCTGGAATATTTAATTGGAAATATTCATGTTTAGTCCAAGTAACATCATCCAATTTACCATCTAAAGCAGCAGAAATCATAGCTCTAGTGTATTTTAATTCCATACGCTTACCAATGCCATATGGACCGCCAGTCCAACCAGTATTAACAAGATATACGCTAGTATTATATTGATTGATTTTTTCACCTAATAATCTAGCATATTGTAATGGTGGTAATGGGAAGAATGGTTCACCAAAACCAATGGAGAATGTTGCTTGTGGTTCTGTAATACCACGTTCAGTACCAGCAACTTTACTTGTATAACCGGATAAGAAGTGATACATAGCTTGTTCTTTAGTGAGTTTTGCAATAGGAGGTAATACACCAAAAGCATCTGCAGTTAAGAAGATAATTGCATTTGGATGACCTGCCATACTTGGTACGATGGCATTTGTAATATTTTCTATTGGATAAGCTGTACGCGTATTTTGTGTAAATCTAGCATCAAAGAAATCTGGTTCACGAGTATATGGATTGATATAAACATTTTCCAAAACAGTTCCATATTGAATTGCATTATAAATTTCTGGTTCACTTTCAGGTGTAATTTTTATAGTTTTTGCATAGCAACCACCTTCAACATTGAAGATACCATGTTCACTCCAACCATGTTCATCATCACCGATTAAAGAACGATTAGGGTCAGCAGATAAAGTTGTTTTACCTGTACCACTTAAACCAAAGAATAATGCAGAATTTCCATCTTTACCTACATTTGCAGAGCAGTGCATGGATAAAACACCACGTTGAGGAAGAATGAAGTTCATAACAGAGAAAATAGCTTTTTTCATTTCACCTGCATAAGCACCGCCACCGATTAATACCATTTTTTTGCTGAAATTAACAATAATAAAAGTTTCAGAATGTGTACCATCTTCAATTGGATTAGCTTTTACACTAGGCATACAAATAAGTGTAAATTCAGCAGGTGTAGTGAGTTTAGTTTTTGGTCTAATAAATAATTGTTTTAAGAATAAATGATGCCAAGCATGCTCATTAATGCATTTTATTTGTAATTTGTATGCAGGGTCTGCACCAACTAAAGCATCCGTTACAAATAATTGATGGTCTTTAGCATAATCTTTCATTTTTTCATAAAGACGATTAAATGTATTTTCCGAACATGGTTGATTTGTATTTGACCAATGTATTAAATCATGAATGTCTGGAGTATCAACAATAAATCTATCTTTAGGTGAACGACCTGTATGTTTACCAGTAGTTACACAAATCGCACCTTTATCAGATAAACGTCCTTCATGATTTCTAACCGCTTCTTCAAGTAATTCAGGAATTGTTGCGTCATAAGTTATTCTTCTTGCTACAGATAAGAAATCTTGGCTAGAATAGTTATTCATCATTGTAATCAACCTCTCTTTTATCTATGTTAATTTTTCATAGTATTTATTACTTTGATTTACCATATGAATATATAATTCTATAAAAAATTTATTATTCCTTTAAATTTCTAAAAATTTTATATATTTTTTATACTTTTTTTACATAATAGATAAAACTTATGGCAAAAAACATTTATAATAAATAAAATATTGGATATATGCTATTTTTATGCTATAATATCTATGTGTTAATTAATAAAATTTATTATACATAAGATATTTTCAATAGGAGGATTATATGGAACTTAAACAACTAGAATACTTTCAAATGACTAGCCGTTTAAAAAATATTACTAGAGCAGCCAAACGGCTTTCTGTTTCTCAACCAAATATTACAGTTGCTATAAAAAAATTAGAAGCAGAACTTGGCATACAACTTTTTGAACGTAGCCAAAAACAATTATCACTCACACCAGAAGGAGCTGTATTTTTAAATCGCATTGAACTTGCTTTGCGTAATATTCAAGATGCCGTTTTAGAAGTTAATGACTATAAACAACTTCAAAAAGGCACTATCAAAATTGGTATTCCTTCTATGATCGGAGCATATCTTTTCCCAAAAATTTTCTCTGGTTTCCAGAAAAAATTCGCTCATTTAGATATTTATCTTTATGAAAAAGGCTCTATGTCTATTCGTGAATCCTTAGAACGTGATGAATTAGATTTTGGTATTGTCATCATCTCCAATGCTTCTCCTAGTTTACAGTTATTGCCAATGTCTACTAACCAAGTAATAGCTTGTGTTCCTGAAGATAGCCCACTTGCTCAAAAAGATTCTTTATCTTGGAGCGATGTAAGTAATATTGATTTAATTATGTTAAAAGAAGGTTCTTTTATCCGTAATTTAATTCAACAAAAACTCAAAGAACACAATATTCAACCAAATATTATCTTAGAATCAAACCAAATCGAAACGATAAAAGGTCTTATCTCCAGTAATGTTGGTATGGCATTCCTCTTAGACTTCGTAGTTCAAGATACACCACATATTAAAACATTACCAATAGAAGACCCTATATTTGTAGATGTTGGACTTGCATGGAAAAAAGATAGATATATCTCCAAAGCTGCTCAATCTTTTATCAATTTCTGTCAAGATACATTAAATAAATAATTTATAAAATTAAAGCCATCAGTTTATTCAAATTTGCTGATGGTTTTTTATTTTTATTGATAACAAAAAGGATAATCCACTTATTTTAGGATTATCCTTTTTATATTTTTTATAGCTTATTTAATGATATTTTAACGATGAGCCAATAAAGTTTGTTTTAATTTATCTTCAATTTGTACAAGTTCAGCTTCTGCTAATTTACGACGTTCACGTCCATCCTTTTGAATTTTAATAGTTTCTTCAATAGTAGAAATCAAATCTTCATTTACTTTTTTTACAGTTTCAATATCTACAATTCCACGTTCTGTTTCACGTGCTGTCTCTATTGTATTTTGTTTCAACATTTCAGCATTGCGTCGCAATAATTCATTTGTAGTATCTGTTACTTCACGTTGCATCTGTAAAACTTTTTGCTGTCTAGATAAACCAAGCGCAATTACAATCTGACTTTTCCATAATGGAATAGTATTATAAATAGCACTTTGCACCTTATCAACTAAAACTTTATCATTATTTTGAATAAGACGTATCTGTGGTGCTGTCTGTATAGCTATTGTTTTACTCAATTTCAAATCATGAACTTTTTTCTCAAAACGACTGACAGCATTTTCAAAATCACTGACTACCTGCACTGCCATTTGATTTTGAGAATTTACAGCTTCCATGCGCAATTTAGGAATAGTATGTTGTTGCAATTCTAAGATTTTTTCTTCGCCAGCTTTAATATATAACTGCAATTCTTTAAAATACTCTAAATTGCGCTGATACATAGTATCAAACATCACAATATCTTTCATCATGCTCATGCGGGCTTTATCTAATTCGCCTTGTATCTTATCAATCTGTACAGATAATTTATCATATTCTGCCATCATACTTTTAGCACTGCCAACTAATGAGCCTAAAATAGGAATTTTCTTTATAAATCCGCCACTGTTTTTACTATCTACATCAAAACCTTTTACTTTTACTACTAAATTGCTTAACAAATCGCCAACATGCCCACTATCTTTACTTCGAATATTATTCAAAATACTATCTGAAAACTCTGCTATATTTCGTTGCGCATTTATGCCATATTGTACAGATGTCTGCGAATTCGTCAAATCTATATTTTCTTTTATTTCATCAATACGTTTTCTATCTTCCGGTGAAATCAATTCTGTTTGCTTTGTAACCTGCTCAATCTCTTCTTTTTTTGTCATTACTTGCCAATTTTGAGCATCAGCATTATTGTCCATTGTCTGTGTTTTTGCTTTGATTAAATCATCTAAACTAATATCTGCCATAAGTTTCACCCTCTATTCATATTATCAAAAAAATTGCGATAAAAATCATCTTTATCCATAAATAAATAGCGTATACCTTCTATAAATCCCGCAATAAAAGGTATGCCTGTCCATGAGAATAATAAATAAAAAATTCCCATAAAAGTTTTGCCTAAATAAAATTTATGTGCGCCAAAACCGCCAAATAAAATTCCTAGACCTCCAGCAATTAATTTTTTACGCAAAACTTCATCACTATCAAAAAATCTTTCTGGTAAATGTTTTAATTGCCAACGCATTTTCTGCATAGGTTTATCGTGCATACAATTTTTACGTCTATAGCTAAAGCCAGATTTTATCTCTTGAGTGCGGTCTTGCTTTTTCACATCAAAACCATCTGCTTTTATTGTATTTTCCATAACCTTTAATTCCGCATCCATATCTAATAACTGGTCATTTATCAATTTTTCAAATTGCTCTGTATAAGCATTACTCAATCCATATAAAGTATTTTTTGTTCTTTCCTTTATATCATTTACACTATCTGTATTTAACTGCGTATTTTCTATTTCTACATACTTTTCAATTAAACCAGCCACAGTATCTTGATAATAATCGATAAATCTTCTAGCTAGAGTAATTTTTTCTGGGTGTTTTTGTAGATATTGTAAAATATTCAAAGATACCTTTTGCATATCTTGCACATGCATTTTTAATTCACTATCTCTAATATATTTCAATGAGCCTTTTATATAATTATAATCCTCTAACGCTTTTTGATAATTTTCCTGCAATAATTTACTATTTTCACTATCATCTAAATCTAAACTAATCTGCTTTTTCTTATTTGGTTTAAATGTCAAAAAGACGCCTACACCTAAAGCTACTGCTCCTATCAAATTCACAATATCACTAAAATGTGTTATCATATCAAACCCAATAAAAGCCAAAATAGTCGTTATAACTGCTAAAAACATAATAAAACTAAACATAATTTTTATTCTCCTATATTTTATTATACTTATTAAATTCTAATAAACCCTTTTAAAATCCTGCACTACAAAAATAATTATACAAAATTTATACTGATTATGCTTGTATATCATATTAAAATTGTATTAAAATAAAATTAAAATTTTCCCTTGATTTCTATTTTCTGAAACAAAACTATACTTAGGAGGCTTTTATTATGGCAAATATAAATACTGTATTACTAGAAATGATTAATTATTATCAGGGCGACCCTAAACGCATTCAACATTTTCTTAAAGTACATAGCTTTGCAAAATTCATAGCTGAACAAGAAAACTTACCTTCAGATAAATTGTATATTTTAGAAATCGCTGGTTTAATGCATGATATCGGCATAAAAATTGCTGAACAAAAATACAACAGTAGCAATGGCAAATATCAAGAATTAGAAGGCCCTGCACCTGCTAGAGAAATACTTGAAAAACTCCAAGTAGATACTGCTGTAATAGATAGAGTATGTTTCTTGATTGCTCATCATCATACTTACAATAATATTGACGATTTAGATTACCAAATCCTAATAGAAGCAGATTTCTTAGTAAATCTTTATGAAGATAATTGTTCAAAACAAGCTGTAGAAAATGCATTAAATAGAATTTTTAAAACTAAAACAGGCATTAATTTATGTAAAACTATTTATGGTATTTAATCATATTCAACTAATAGAAAGGAATTTTTTATGTCCCAAAACCTTGATATTGAATTAAAACCAGTAATTCCCAAAGAATATCCTACATTTATCAAAAATTTACAAGAGGCTTTTTCTCCTGCAATTATTGAAAAATTTGGCACAAATGAATATCTTCCATCTAAAAACGATATATTATCCTCACTTACTGCTAAAAATGCAGAAGTTTTCCACATTATTTATAATAATCAATGTGCCGGCGGTGTTGTTCTCATGATAGATAAAAATACTCATTATAATTCTTTAGATTTATTTTTCATATCACCCAAATATCATGGAGACGGCTTGGGTCTTGCAACATGGAAAACCATTGAGAAAAAATATCCCGATACAATCACATGGAGAACAATTACGCCATATTTTGAACAAAGAAATATACATTTTTATATAAATAAATGCGGATTTCATATAATAGAATTTTTCAATAAATATCACAAAGAAAAAATATGCCCAATCATATAAATGATAAACCCAATCCATGTATAGATAATTATTTTCTCTTTGAAAAAAAGATGAAATAATCCAAAGAAATGCTACTTGCCAAAGATATTTTATCTCTAATTTTACCAGTTAAATTCTTAAAAAAGCTTTTCATTACCTGAAAAATAAGGCTTTTTATAAAATCTTTAAAATCACCATTATTGCTGGTAAAAAATATCAATATCCTTGTATATCAATGCTTTTAATAGTATAATAAAAATCACAAATACTGATTTTTCTATCATTTAACTTTAACAAGAGTTGTATTTGAATCCAAGATATATACGTTTACCATTAATGTTTATATAATTTAACTTTAACAAGAGTTGTATTTGAATTTGATGAAAGTGTTACAATTCATTTAGATATAGAATTTAACTTTAACAAGAGTTGTATTTGAATATTTTATTTCCTAATGCATTAATGCCAGCATTAGTAATTTAACTTTAACAAGAGTTGTATTTGAATTAGTTATTTAGTATAGTATTTACAATTTCTATATTTATTTAACTTTAACAAGAGTTGTATTTGAATTCTGGACTTAATCTTAGCGTTCTAAAGTCGATGTTTATTTAACTTTAACAATTGTATATTTTTAAAATAACTTTTCCACTATTTGATAAATATGTAGATAACTATAAAAATAAAAACTCATGGATTAAAATACCCATGAGTTTTTATTTTACTTTATTCTTTATTAGCTATACCCAATTTACCAAAAACATAAAACGATAAGCTGAGAATCATGCCACAGACAACAGCAAGACCCATACCTTTTAATTGTACAGGACCGATATTTACAGCAGCTCCACTAAGACCACTTATCATAGTTACGGCAGTAAGTATCATATTTTTCGTACTAGTATAATCAACTTTTTTCTCTATAAGCATACGTATACCAGAACAAGCGATAACACCAAATAACAATACAGAAATACCGCCCATTACTGGTACTGGAATAGCATGAATAATAGCAGCAATTTTACCAATAAAAGAGAAAAGAATAGCAAAAACAGCAGCTCCACCAATTACCCACACACTATAAACACGAGTAATAGCCATAACGCCCATATTTTCGCCATAAGTAGTATTAGGAGTTGAACCTACAAAACCAGATAAGACATTAGAAACACCATCAGCAAATAAAGAACGATTAAGTCCTGGATTTTTAATTAAATCTCTATCTACAATACTACTTGTAACAACAACATGTCCAATATGTTCAGCAAAAACTACAAACAATGCAGGCATGATAATCATGATAGCGTGAATATTAAAAGTTGGTTCATAGAAAGTTGGTACTTGTACCCAACTAGCAGCTTCTACACCAGACCAATCTACAATACCTAAACAAAAGGCCATGATATATCCTGCAATTACACCAATTAATACAGGAATTACACTTAAAAATCCTCTACCAATTACAGAAGCCAAAATTGCCACAGCTAATGTAAATACAGAAGTAATCATTGCAAGCTCATTTGGAATGCCTTGAGATTGCATTGTATCACTGATAAAACCAGACATATCCAAAGCAAGTGGTGCAAGTTCAAGACCAATTACTGCCACTACTGCACCCATCGCAGCTGGTGGTAAAATAATATCAATCCAAGCTGTACCTAATTTACCCACAACAAAAGATAAAATAATAAAAGATAAACCAAATGCTATAAATCCACCTTGAGCATCTCCATAACTAAGTCCACTAGTAGCAAGTACTGCTAAAACTGGAGAAATAAATGCAAAACTAGAACCTAAATAAGCCGGTAATTTCCCTTTACAAATGATTAAATACAAAATTGTACCTATACCATTCATAAATAAAGCTGTTGCTGGATTTACATGAAGTAAAAAAGGAACTAATACTGTAGAACCAAACATAGCAAACAAATGTTGTAAACTAAGTGGAATTCCTTGCAACAAAGGCACTTTTTCTTCTACGTCATAAAACTTTTTCATTTTGTCCTCGCTTTCATAAATAAATAAATAAATAAATCCTTAGTTATTTTATCATAAGAAATCATATCTATCTATTTAAAAATAAAAATATTTATTAAAAACCAAAAGATTATTGCATATTTACCGCTTTTAATTTATATTTATATAGGCAAAGAATAAAAATATTATTTTTTCCTATATATTTTATTATGAATAGGAGATTTTTTATGACTAAAGAAGAATTTATGCTTATTGCAACTCAAGAAGCTGATAGTAATTTAACAACTAATGAAGGTGGCCCATTCGGTGCAGTTATTGTAAAAGATGGCAAAATCGTAGGTCGTGGTCATAATCGTGTACTTATAAAACATGATCCAACTTGTCATGCCGAAGTTGAAGCTATTCGTGATGCTTGTCAAAATTTAGGTACTCATGATTTAACAGGTTGTGAACTCTATACATCTTGCTATCCATGTCCAATGTGCCTTTCTGCTACTATTTGGGCAAATATCAAAAAAGTTTATTATGGAAACACAGCTAAAGATGCTGATAAAATTGGTTTTAGAGATGATTTCATCTACAACTATATTGAAGGAAAATGCCAAGATATCTCCGTTTTAGATTTAGAACAGTTTGGTAGAGATATCACTATAAAATCCTTTGATAACTTTGCACAAAAAACAGACAAAACAATCTACTAAAAACAAAGAGGATAAGTTTTATACTTATCCTCTTTTTATTATTTTTATTATCATCAAATAGACAATTATTTAATTATATTATTCTTCTACTTTTTGATTAAACAAAGCCGCTGCAAAGTCATTAGCTACAAATGGTCGTAAATCGTCCATACCTTCACCAACACCAATCCATTTTACTGGCATACTAAGTTCAGATTTTAAACCAATTACTACACCGCCTTTAGCAGTGCCATCTAATTTAGTCAATACCAATCCAGAAATAGGAGCTGATTTTGTGAATAATTCAGCTTGGCTAATTGCATTTTGTCCTGTTGTAGCATCTAATACTAATAATGTTTCATGTGGAGCTTCTGCTATTTCACGTTTAATAACTCTTTGAATTTTATTTAATTCTGTCATTAAATTAGCTTTATTATGCAAACGTCCTGCTGTATCAATGATGAGTATATCCACTTTTCTTGCGATAGCAGCTTTCACAGCATCAAATACTACTGCTGCTGGATCTGAACCTTCTTCATGTTTAATCACAGGAACATTTACTCTTTGACCCCAAATTTCTAATTGGTCAATAGCCGCTGCACGGAAAGTATCTGCTGCTGCAAACATGACATTTTTGCCTTGTTCTTTATAATATCTACCCAATTTACCAATAGTTGTAGTTTTACCTACACCATTTACACCGATTACTAAAATTACTGTAGGCCCAGATTTAGCGATATTTGTTTCATCAGAACCTTCATTTAACATCTCTGTAATACGTTTAATCAAAAATGGTTTTAAATCTTCAGGAGAGTTAATCTGTTTTTTCTTAATACCAGCACGAACATCGTCCATTAATTGTAAAGAAGTTTTTACCCCTACATCAGCTTGGATTAAAGCATCTTCTAATTCATCTAATAAATCATCATCAATATCAGCATAACCAATAATTACTTTTTCGATTTTCTCTGTTAAAGATTTACGTGTTTTTGTAAGACCTTCTTTTAATTTACTAAAAAATCCCATCTTTTAACCTCTTTCCTCAAAATCTTCTAAACGAACAGATATCAACTTGGATACACCAGCATCTTCAATAGTTACACCATACATAACATCAGCAGACTCCATTGTTCCCTTACGATGTGTTACTAAAATAAATTGAGTGCGTTTAGCATAATCTTTTAAAAACTTCGCAAAACGTTTGACATTTGCTTCATCTAATGGAGCATCAATTTCATCTAATACGCTAAATGGTGCAGGATTATAAGTGAAAAATGCAAACAGTAATGCTATAACTGTAAGCGTTCTTTCCCCACCTGATAATACAGCTAGACTCTGTGGTTTTTTATCTGGTGGTTCTACTTCAATTTCAATACCTGAACTTAAGATATCTTCTTTATTTGTTAAAATTAATTTTGCATTGCCACCGCCAAACAAACGTTTAAAAATATCATTAAAATATACTTTTATTTTATCAAAAGCTAAACCGAATTGTGTAGACATTGTTTTATCTATCTGTTCAATGATTTTCGTTAAATCTTCTTTAGCCTTGACTAAGTCCTCAATTTGTTTACTCATAAAGCTATAACGTTCATTTAATGTTTCATATTCGTTGATAGCATTTGGATTTACAGGACCAATTTCTTTTAATTCTTTATCTAATTTCTTTAATTTAGATTTCAGCTCATTTTCATCAAGTTCTAAACGATGATTTAAAGCTTCTTGTGGAGTCAATTCATATTCTTCTTGCATACTTTGTAAGCATTGCTTAATTTCAGTTTCTAATTTAGCTACACTTACTTCACATTTATGAATTTTATCCTTGATAACGCCTACCTTGCTTGCAATTTTAGCACGTTCTTCGTCCATATCAGACAATTCACTTCTCATACCTAATTGTCTTTTATATAAAGTATCGTATTCTTCTTTACCATCAGTTTTTAACTTTTCTAAATTAGCTACAGATTCTTCTAATTGTTTTAATTCAGCTAAACTATCATCAATGACTTTTTGTAATCCAGCCATTTCTTTATCACTATCAGCTAAAAAAGCCTTAAATCTTTCTGCCTGTCCTGTCAGCAAATTCAATTTATCATTATAGCGAATGACTTCTTGTCTTGCTTCTGTACAGCTAATCTGTTTTTGCATTACCTTTTGTTGACGAATTTTTAAATCATGTTTCAATACTTCAATCTCATTGTAAATATCTTCATAAAGATTTTGTTTTTCATCAACTTGAGCTTCCATTTGAGCAATTTTCGCTGTTTGCTTTTCAATATCTGCCTCAATAGCCGTTTTTTTCACGATTAAAGCAGATATGCGATTATCTATAGCTTTTAAGATATCTTCTTGATTTACAAACCAATTTTCTAATTGTTTAAATTCTACTTTTTTCTGTGCTAATAATAAAGATAACTCTTGCCAATCTTTTTGCAAACGGTTGATATTTTCTGCTAAAGCCACGCGTTTTGCTTCATCATCTTCATATTTATTTTTCGCGTCACGTAATACTTTACGTTCACTAGCTAGATAATCTTTTAATTCTAATAACTCACCTTTACGGTGTAAATAACCTGCTTCCTTGCTTTGGCTACTACCACCAGCAATAGCGCCACCAGGTTGCAATAATTCACCTTCTAAAGTTACGATACGCAAACGATAATCATATAACTTAGCCAACTTTAAAGCGTTATCCACATCATCAACTACTAAAATTCTACCCAATAAAGATTGAGTTATCACTTTATATTCTTCATCAATATTTACAAGTTCATCTGCATAAGCGATAAAACCATGTTTACCCGGTTCAATTTCAGTGCGTTTATTTTTATGTGGCTGAACAGTAGTCAGTGGCATAAAAGTTACACGACCAAATTTATTTTCTTTCAAATAATTAATTGCCGATTTTGCAGTATCTGTATCTTTAGTAACTACATTTTGCATGGCAGAGCCAAGAGCTACTTCAATAGCTGTAATAAAAGGATCTTCTACCTTTATCAATTCAGCTACAGCACCGCAAATACCTTTTTGCCATGATTTATCCGCTTTTAAAACTCTTTTTACAGCCTTGCCAAAACCTTCATATGATGCTTGCATTTCTTGGAAAAATTTTACTTTTTCCTCTGCCATACGCACATTTTGGCGAGTTTCATTGATAAATTCTGTAGCCTCTTTGCAAACTTTTATAAGTTCATCTAAATTACTTTGTTGAGAATTAATACTTTCTTGTTTAGCCTGTACTTTTTTATTGATATTATCAATCTCTACTTGTAATAATTCCTTAGCTGTATTTTTTTCTATTTTTTCATTAATTGCATTTTTATGCGCACTATGCTGATTTTCAATATTTACATCGATATCAGACATATCTCGCTTTAACAATAGTAATACCTTATTTTGTTCTTCTATCTGCTTGCGCTTTTCATTATCTTGCTCTTGCTTTAATTTGATTTCTTCTTCTTTCGCTTTAATATCATTTTCTACTTTTTGTACACTTGAATTTTCTTCTTGCAAGGCAAGTTCTAATTTATCTGCAGTATTATTAGCAATCTGAGCTTTCCTTTTCAGTTCTTCTCCATCAGCTAAAGATATTTTTAATTCTTCTTTTGTCTGATTTTGTCTTTCCTCTAAACGCTGTTGAGACTGACAACTCTGTCGTATACGTTCTTGTAATAAAGTGGCTTGATTGCGACTGCGTTCTATTTCTTCATGGATTTTTTGATTATTTTCACCAAGTAATTTTATTTTCTGTTCTAATTTATTTATCTCACTTTTCTTAGCGATTTTTTCACTTTCAGAAACAGAAACTGTAGCCTCTAATGAAGCTCTTTCTTGTTCATAACCTTTTATCTCTAAATCCAGTTTATTATTTTCAGCTGAAAGATTTTCATATTTATACAAAATCTGCGTGAGTCTACAATCTTTATATTCTTTATCAATGACATTATATCGTCTAGTTTTATCAGCTTGTTCTTTTAAAGGTTCTAACTGTTTTTCAATCTCACTTACAATATCATTTAAACGTACAATATTTGCCTGTGTATTATCTAATTTACGCACAGCTTCGCGTTTTCGTTCACGATATTTAGTAATTCCCGCACATTCTTCAAAAAAATATCTTCGCTCTTCTGGCTTTGTATTTAAAACTTCATCTACTTTATTCTGACTAATAACACTTATAGAATTTTTACCCAATCCTGTATCAGCAAATAAATTATAAATATCCTTTAAACGACATTTTGTCTTATTGATTAAAAATTCACTTTCACCAGAACGAAATATGCGTCTTGTAATCATTACTTCCTGGAAATCTATCGGCAATTTACCATCACTATTATCAAAAGTAACTGAAACTTCCGCTGCACCAAGAGGTCTTCTTGTGGAGCTACCTGTGAAAATAATATCTTCTGCCTTATTTCCACGCAAATTGCGCACATTTTGTTCCCCTAAAACCCAACGAATGGCATCTGTAATATTACTCTTACCACTTCCATTAGGTCCTACAATTGCTGTTATTCCCTCATCAAATTCTACTTCTAATTTATCTGCAAATGATTTAAATCCATACGCTTCTAGTCGCTTTAACAGCAAAATTTTCACCGTCCATTGTTGTTTCTATTTCATAAACTACTATCTATCTATTGTTATCTGAACTGTTACATCAGCACCAGGTAAAACTTTATCTTTTAATTCATCAGGGAAAGAAATTTTTGCTGCTGTAACTAAATTTTTATTTTCTTCATCTTCACTATCTTGATGTGTTACCTCTAAGACAGTACCTGTTAAATCCATATCATCAACAGAATAATGAACAAATTGACCTTGATGTACTTTAGCATATTGTTCTTCTGTAAGTGGTGCTTCTACCCATAAATTTTTAGTATTACCCACATTGATGAATACATCGCCTTGTTTTAATTCATCACCTTGTTTAAAATCAGTTAAATATATAATACCACTAACCGGAGCTGTAATATCAGCAAAATTATCATCAGATTGAGCTTGGTCTAAAGCTGCTTTTGCTTGATTTAATTGAATTTGAGCTGTAGCTAATGCTTCTGATAATTCTTTAGATGGAGCAGAAGAAACATTTGCTTGTTGTTCTACAACTTGTGGTGTACTTGCTGCCACTAAAGCACTTTGTGCTGCTGCATATTCTGATTGTGCTTCCGCATATTGTGTCGCACTTACAGCACCTATAGAATATAATTTATCCATCTTCTGTTTATTTGCTGCGGCTGCATCTAATCTAGCTTGAGCCGCTGCTACATTTCCTGTCGAAGAACTTGTAACTACTGGCTGACTTACTACCATAGAGGCTTTTACTTGTTGCTCTAAATTATCATAATTTACTTTTGCTTCATCATATGCCTTTTGCAAAGCTTCAATTTGTTCAGGTGTTACAACTACTTTCATTTTAGCAATAACTTGACCTGCTTCTACCTTATCACCATCATTTACCAGAAGCTCTGTCAATGTTCCATCATTTTGAGCTACAACCATAACTTTAGAACTTGTGAGTTTTGCATCATTAATATTAATAATTCCTTGTCCCTGGTTCCATTTATATACACCAAAAATAGCTACAACAGCTATAAGTAGAATTATAGGAACACTATAAATTATAAATGGTTTTATTTTTTTTGTAATATCTTTTTCCATAATAGTACCTCCCATCTTCAGCAATAAAAAAATCCTTTCTCATTAAATATATATCTAAATAAATGAGAAAGGCTGTATATATTCTTACAGCTAGTATTAAAAATACCACAAAACAGTAAAATACACAAGAAAATAGGCTATTTCTAATGAAATTATAACAAAATAATAATATTTATTTTTCTCTTAAATCAAACTAGTTAAATACTTTTTAACGTCCTCAATAGAATAACAAATTGCATCTGGATTTTTAGCTTTTACGGCTTCTTCTTCTATTCTTGTTCCGTACAATACAGAAACTATTTTTACACCAACTTGTCTAGCTGCATCAATATCAGTTGGTGCATCACCAATATAAATCACTTCATCTGCTGATAATTTATATTCATCTATAACTTCTTGCATCATTTGTGGTTTTATACCACCTTTTATAGAGCCAGTTTTTACTTTATCAAAAAGATTTTCCATTTGATACTGCTTCAAAGATATTTCACAAGTTTTTGCACCTTTACCTGTAGCCAAAATTACAATGAGATTTTTACTTTTTAAATATTTTATTAAATCCACAACACCTGCAAATGGTTTTGGTGTTATTTCTTTATGTAATCTTGCATAAGCATCATATAATCGTTTGCAAGCTTCTTCATAATTTTTTTCATCTACAAATTTTAAAATACTACCTTCTTCTATAGGTCCAAATGTATCTGCTATTTCATCATCAGATAATTCTCTATCTATAAAAGGACTTACTGCTTCTCTGATTGACTCAATAACTAATTTTAAAGTGTCTCCTATTGTACCATCAAAATCAAAAATAACTGCTTTTAACATAAATTCGCTGTTTCCAGCTTTCACCTCTTTATCCATATTTATATCTATTATCTATCAAATAAATAACAAAATCAAATTATTATGTTTAAATATATTAATAAATAAAAAGTGGTAGATTTTTTCTACCACTTTTTATTACATATCTTCTATTATCTTTTTTCAAAAGTACCAAATACAATAGGTTTACCATTTTCTACCATATGAGTGCCTCTTGCCCACACATGTTGTAATTGTAAATCTTTATCTAATACTAAAATATCTGCATCGCTATTATTAGCTAAGCAACCTTTTCTTGGATATAATTTAGTGAATTTAGCAATATTGCTTGTAATGATTTTTATAGCATCTGTAATCGCAATATTTTCTTTTTGCACCATATCTCTAAATTCATTTAAAATAGAAATCTGGCTTGCTACACCAACGCCAATATTATTTCCAGCTTCATCAAAAATTGGCATACTACCATTGCCATCAGAACTCATAGTGATATTTTCAATATTAACACCAGCTTCTAATGCTTGTTTTACAGCTTCACTGGATTTTACAGAATGACTAGAACCAGTTTCAGGGCTAACGCTAGAAGTTACGTCCATAATACCACCTTGTTTTGCCCATTCAATAGCTTCTTTAAATAAGCGTTTATTGCGATTTACATGAGTTGGAATAATTTGTGTCTTAGGAATTTCACCATTTTTAGTGATTTCATAAAGCATTTTTAAACCATCTTCGCCATCGCCTAAATGCATATTAACTACACCAGCTTTACCGCTGAGCATACCGCCAACACGAGCTTCTGCTGTAATTTGCTGATAAGCTTCTTTTGGAGATTGAGAAGAACGATGATCGCACATAGCAATTTCACCAGTACCAATTACTTTATCAATCAAAATAATATCATTGCGTACACTACCTGTAATTGTTGGTGTTGGAATTTCATAAGAACCAGAATAAATATATGCTGTAATGCCTTCATCTTCAAGACCACGAGCTTTAGCAAGTAAGCTAGCTACATGACGAGTTACACCATCTGTACCTAAAAGACCAAGTACTGTAGTTACACCAGAAGTTGTGATATCTGTTAATTGGATTTCAGGTGTTCTAGTCGCATAACCACCTTCACCGCCACCACCGATTAAATGTACATGAGAGTCAATAAAACCTGGTACTACATAATTACCTTCACAATCAACTACTTCGCAATCATATACTGCTGGTAAAGAAAGACCTTCACCTATCATAGCGATTTTTTCGCCAGCTACTAAAATATCTTTAACTCCTAAATCTTCTGGAGCAATTACATGTGCATTTTTTAATAATGTGAAAAATGTTTTTTTTGTATTCATATAATCAACCTTCTTTTATTGTAAAAATAACATAATAAAATGCATTGCCCAAATAGATAATAATGCATTAATTACACAAATTAAAATAATTGCAGGATAATGTTTAGTACTTACACCAGCAATACCTAAACAACGACCCACATTTTGTACAGGATTACCCATCAAATAAATAGCAGGTAAAAGCACTGTTACTTGCATAGCATCTAAAGAACCAGCAGTATATAAGCTCATTGCTACACCTACACCGCCACCCATACTCATTAAAGCAGTGATTAAAACTGTTGCTGCTTCACCAGGAAGACCCCAAAGCCCCATTACTGGCTGGAATACAACGCCAATTAATTGTAAAAGACCTGTAACATCTAAAATACGAATAATTACAAATGCCATCATTACATTTGGTAACAAACTAGTAGTACCAATAGTAAAACCTTTTCTAGCACCATCAATGAATAAATCCAAAATTGTTTTTTTCTGAATAACTTCTACTTTATTGTCGCTCATTTATCTTACCTCACTTATTGTCCAATAAATTTAAAATATAAACGCATTAAATTTGCACCCACAATTTTAAATACAAAAATTACAAGTAAAGGTACGATAATTGGTGCAAGTAAAATACTAAAAGCAGCAGCACCAGAAGAAAAGTAATTTGTTACAAAAGCACTACCACTTGTTTGATAAGTGATGATAACAGAGCGTTCTTTATCTGTTAATTTTCCTTCATCAACTAATTCTTTAACCATACCAGCAGCAGCATCTGTACTTTGCATATTAGCAATATTTGCAAGTGCAGAAACACCTGGTACACCAAGTAAAGGTTTTAACAATGGGTTCATTAATTTTTGAGCAGCCTTCAATCCACCCAAACCATCAATGACATTTACAATCCCTAAAGCTAAAATAACAGCAGGAATAAGTTCTAAAGCAAATAAAAAGCCATCTTTAGCACCGCTACCGCCAGCACCTCTAAAGCTCATAGCCTTATCAGTTGGTATCTGTCCAAAACTACCATTCAATACATTGAAATCTAAAGCACGTAAAACTCCATCAGACGAAGAAAAAATCCCTGAAAATAATAAAATTGCCAACACAAAAACTACATAACCATACCATGGCACAGAGATTTTTACATCATTATTTTTCTGTTTATCCATTTGTATCTCTCCCTAATAAAATATTTCACTATTTTATTATATGCAAGTTTCGTGCCAACAATTTAATAGATACAACTATCTAATATAAAAGTACTTTTGTATTTTATTATAAAAATTTAATGGGAATTTTATAAAACTTAAAATATAAAATTCCCATTAAAATCATTTTAAGGATAATCCTAATTTATAAAATTTTATGCCTGAAACCTCAAACTCTCGATTAATTCTTCGTTTATCACCTGTATAACTATCAGCTTTTACTACGACATAATTATTAGACTTACAAACAAAATCACCATCAAATTCTGGTAAATTCATTTCTGGCATGTGTATACTTGTATATTTTTCTGCTAATTTAGAAATACATTCTTCTCTTAGTAATTGCATTAAGTTATTCCATTTAGGATTATATAAAATATAACCTAAACGTATTCCCGCACCACAAAACTTAGAATATGAACCAATTACAAAAACATTTTCAGGTATTTCTCTATTACTATTTCTCAACATTTTAGCTGAATAAGTTTCATCCACAATAGTATATTTAGCATATTCATTTCTATCTTGAAGTACTTCATGCTCAAAAACATTATTATATTTATCAGTAATATAAAACAAAGAATTTTCTTGTGGTAATTTTAAAGGATAATCCCCTAAAACAAATTTTTCATTTTTAAACTCATAATCTACTAGAAAAATTCGCTTTTCTTCAGGTGTTTCCTCAGGTCGAGGATATAACAAACCATTAGCCAGTACTTCTACCAAACCCCATGAAGGATTTTCAATATAAGCATATTTAGGTCGAAGTGCTTCAAAAATAATTCTCACTGCATTTTCACAGCCGTTAGTTAAGATAAAACTATCCCTTGATAAATTATATGTCTGTGCAAAATTTTTATATGCTTCAAACATATCTGGATATGTTCTTGCTTCTGTGTCAGCTAAAGCTTCGCAAGTAACAGGTTCATCTTTTATTGACCATGGTTTTTGTCTATCTTCTTTGAAATAATCTCTGCGTTTAAACATAATAATTATCCTATCTAATTATAGTTTTACAAATTTAAATTCATTTACAAAATCAACAATATAATCAAGCAAAGCTACTTTCATATCTTCGCCCCATTGTTTATTTGCACTATAAGAATCACTTCCGCCATAGCCACCGCTATTTACAACTTTATCTACACTGCGAATTACTTTTATAGTTGCACCTTTAAAATCAACTGCATTTAAATGTATATTTTTTAATTTATCCGATAAATGATTTACCTTTGTTTCCATTAAATCATCTTTATTTATTAAACCTTCATCAATAGCCATAATCATGGAAACTTCTTGTCCGTCACCATGACCGCCTTTCCATGCAGGATTGAGCATTGGAGCAAGTGACCACCAATCAATCTGAGCGCAAAGACAACCTTTTTTATTAGCTTCTAATGCTACTTTATCCAAAGCAGGAGTATTACCACCATGACCATTTAAAAATACAAATTTTTTCACGCCATGACGACTTAAACCATCTACAATACCTTTAATAACAGCATATAAGCCATCAAAACCAATATCAATAGTTCCCGAAAATTCCACATGATGTGTAGCTATACCAAAAGGAACTGTAGGCACAATCAAAACTTCTGTGCGTTTTTCTATTTGTTTAGCAAAATAATCAGGAATTAAAAAATCTGTTCCCAAAGGACCTACAGGGCCATGTTGTTCTGTACTTCCAATAGGAATAATTGCTACTAAATCATCTTTTGCGAAAGCTCTTTTTGCTTGTTGCCAATTTAAATGTGCTAAATACATAATTAATACCTTCTTTATTCATTAAAATCAAATTAACATTTTTCTAAATCATCAAAATGACGTCTGATTGTTTCTGCTGATGCAGGTTTTGTACACAAACTCACTACAATCAATACCACCATGGCAATAATCCATGCCACGATTAATGGATTGAAACCAAATGTTAAAGATGTAAAAGTAGTTGTTAATAAAATATATACGATTTCACCAACGATTACAGACGCAAATGCACCAACTTTTGTTGCACGTTTCCAATAAAGACCGGCTAAAATTGGAGCTGCCCAAATACCTAAACCACCAAAAGAGAATAAAACTAATTGGAAAATTGAAGATGGTTTATAAATACCAATACAAATAGCTAATACTCCTAAACCAACTGTTACATAACGAGACATGATAAATGCATCTTTATCTGTAGCTTCTTTATTGAATATTTTTTGATATAAATCACGAGTTACAGCACTTGTGGAAGTAATTAATACACCACTTACAGTTGACATACCTGCAGAGAAAATACCAGCTACCATCAAAGAAGAAATTACAGGATGAACGCCTGCTTGTAAAATAAGAGGCACGATAAAGTCTGTATCTGTTCCTGTGAGATTAGGGAAAGACATTCTACCCGTTACACCACACCATTCAATAAGTGTAGCAGAAAACCACATACCTAAAGTTCCCAATAATACTGCTTTAAACATTACATTGTAATTTTTCATAGTGAAAAATTTTGTAAATAAATGTGGCTGTCCAATTGTAAAGAAACTCCACATGATGATCATAGAAACATAATTTTGCCATGGCATAGAATTATTTTGTCCAGGATGAGATAATAAACTTATATCAGTATCTGCTAAATGCTGATTAATTACTTCAAGACCTCCACCTAATTGCAAAGATACAAAGAAAGTAACTACAGCTGTTGCTACCATTAAAATCCCCTGAATAACATCTGTAATCATAATACTTCTAATACCACCTGCCATACAATAAAGTATAACAGTTATACCCATGACTACAATACCAACCCATTCTGGAGCACCAGTATATGTTTTAAAAATAATTCCAGCTCCAATTGTTTGCGCTCCCATCATTGGTACTAAGAATAAAATCATAATAATAGCCAATAATGCACGCATTAAAGTGGACTCATATCTATCAGATATGTAATCTGCCATAGTAAGCATACGATAACGATGACCCAAACGAATTAATCTTCTACCAACAAGTAAAGCAGGAATAACCATACTAAAAGCAATACCTGGCACAGATACAGACATTCCAGCATAACCTACTTTATAAATAGTTCCTGGCACACCCATAAATGTACTCATACTATATTGAGTTGAAAAATATGCAAGACCACTAAGCAAAGCTCCTGCCTTACCACTCATTGTGAAATAATCTCTAAGAGTTCGAGTTTGCTTTGTAGCATAATAACCAATATAAGTCAATAAACCAAAATAAGTAATAATAACAGCTAAAAATGGAATAATATTATTATCTAATGAATGTGTCATTTAAATCACTCCTCATCATCAAATTCTTTATACTCTGGTCGTTTTTTACAACTTTGCCACCATAAAAATATGAGTATAATAACTACTAAACCATGAAAAATCCATCCAAAGATGAATAATGGAGTTCCCCAAAATGAAGGAATGTATTCAGTGGCATAATACCAAGGAAATGGCAACATTATTAACACATACATAAATAAAAAAATAAAAGTCCATTTCTTTTCAAAAGAATTACTAAATGGGTTCATAATAAAACCTCCCTTATCAGTATATAAAGTTTCACTAATATATTCATGCAATTTCCATGCCAAGTAAACATTTGTGCATAGAAGAACCAAGAAACACTAAAAAATCATAACCTTTTATAAATTGATAAATACCATTTATTTTGATAATATAGGGTATATTATTATGAATTACCATTAAATTCCCATTAGGAGATAAATATAAAATGAAAAAATTAGTCATCATTTCTGTAGGATATAATACTGCTCATACTATTTACGAACAATTATGTAATATTCTTTATTCTTCAGTAGATATTAAATATTATTATTCATCTTCGCCTCCACCAACAAATTTAGAAGTTGACTTAATCCTCTATTCCAGCGAATATGCATTTGAAAGAATTAATTTTCGCCCTGCAAATGTACCTTATATTATTGCACGACGCTCTATAAATTATCATGAAATTAGCAAACTATTTAAACTGCCTAAATATAGTGATGTATTATTAGTTAATGATTCTAAAGATAGTGCAGAAGAAACTATTTTATTATTGCAAGCATTAGGCATAGACCATATAAACTATTATCCTTATTATCCTGGAATAGACAATTATCCTAAATTAAAAATAGCTATTACTCCTGGCGAGACTGAACATGTTCCGGGATTTGTAAACCATATTATTGATATAAAAACTCGCTTAGTTGATATCACTTCTATCATTGAAATTCTCACTCATTTTGATATTTTAGATAAATTCGCTAATATTTTATCAGCTAAATATATTCAAGATATTATTAAATTAATAAAAACAGGTAACAAATTATTAAAAGATAGTAGCAAAATGAAAGAAAGATTTAAAACCGTCATCAATAATGTTCATGATGGATTAATAGCTATCAATAAAGAAAATAAAATATCTGTTTTTAATCCTATTGCTGAAAAAATCTTTGCTCAAAAAGCGACAAAATTAATTGGGCAAGATAGTGAAAATTTCTTAGATGATACTTTTTTCCAAACAGTAAATAATCCTCGAAAAGAAGGTATATTAAAATTGCCTTCTCATGAACTTTTAATATCAGAAATTCCCCTCTATGCTAAAAATAGCGATAATGGCAAATTATTTGTATTAAAAGATGTATCCGAAATTCATCGCCTTGAAGAATCAGTACGTCGTCGTTTATACCAAGAACAAAATATTGCACGTTATGATTTTTCTCATATCGTTGGCAAAAGTCCAGCACTCCAAAAAGTATTATCACTAGCACAAAAAATGGCAAAATCAGATTCCACAGTATTTATTCAAGGTGAATCTGGTACGGGTAAAGAATTATTAGCTCAAAGTATTCACAATGCTTCTAATCGCAGTTCAGGACCTTTTGTTGCCATTAATTTTGCTGCACTTTCAGAAACACTTTTGGAATCAGAATTATTTGGTTATGTAGAAGGTTCTTTCACAGGTGCTAAAAAAGGTGGCTCTTCTGGTTTATTTGAAGCAGCCCATAAAGGAACATTATTTTTAGATGAAATTGGTGATGCCCCTTTACCATTCCAAGTGAAATTATTACGTGTACTTCAGGAACGTCAAATTCGTCGTGTAGGTAGTATAAAAGTAATTCCTATTGATGTTCGCGTCATTGTTGCCACTAATCACAATTTAAAAGAACATATAAAAGCTGGATTGATGCGAGAAGATTTATATTATCGTTTAAATGTACTTCCTATAAAAATGCCTGCACTGCGTGAACGCAAAGAAGATATTTTACCACTTGCATATAGTTTTTATAAAAAATATAAACCTTTATCTTTAGATGCCAAATTATATTTTTCTAATATAAAAACTTGTCTTCAAAACTATTCATGGCCTGGAAATATTCGTGAACTTCAAAATGTAGTTGAATATCTAGCTAATATTTGCCCTAATGAACCACCTCAAAGCAGTGATTTGCCAGAAGATATTAAATCTGAAATTTTTAAAACTCCTAATGATATCATTGATTTAAAAGAAGAAATTTTTGCTGAAATCAAACGTTGTAATACACTTCGCCAACCTGTTGGTCGACGCTCCTTAGCTCATAAATTCTCCGTTTCTGAAAATAAAATCCGTGAAATTTTAAACATCTTACATGAAGAAAATCGCATTCAAATAGGTTTTGGTAAATACAGTTTAAAAGCTATCTAAAATCATTACTATAAAATTATTTTCTTGACCTAAAGTAAACTCCAAGATGTATGATTAAAATAATAATAAAATCATTTACAGGAGGAGATTTTTATGAAAAAATTTTCTAGACGTGATTTTTTCAAAGTAGCCGGTGGTGCAGTTATTGGAGCAGCAACTTATGGCTTAACAGATAATATTTCTCATTCTTTTGCTCAATCGCCAGTAATAGCTAGTACTAAAATCAATGATAATAATTATATTGGCTCTAAAGCCAAAGTATATTTTTCTTCTCAAATTAATACAGATAGTCTGCTAAAATTATATAACTTAATCAATGAAGGTATTTATGGAAAAACCGCTATAAAACTTCATACAGGCGAAAAAAATGGTCCAAATATTTTGCCTAGAGATATGGTTCGCGTTTTTCAACAACATGTCCCCAATAGCAATATAGTTGAAACAAATACCTTATATAAAGGTGATAGATATACTACCGAAAGTCATCGAGAAACCTTAAAAATTAATGGTTGGGATTTTTGCCCTGTAGATATAATGGATGAAAATGGCACTGTTATGCTCCCTGTACGCAATGGCAAACATTTTCAAGAAATTTCAATGGGAAAAAATATCGTTAATTATGATTCTATGATAGTATTAACCCATTTCAAAGGTCATGCTATCAGAATCAGCAAAAGCTGTTATTGATTACTTTGGTAAACATATCGTTTTTATTAATGTTTTACGCAGAATGTCTGTTGATTGTGATTGCGCTGGATTATCTGCTGCTGAACCTACAATCCCAGATATTGGTATATTAGTCTCAACTGACTTACTTGCTATAGACCAAGCCTCTATTGATTTAGTATATGCTCAACCAAACAATCAAGATTTAGTAGAACGTATTGAATCTCGTCATGGATTACATCAATTGACCGCTATGCGCGATTTAAAAATGGGTAATCCTCAATATGAATTAATTTCTATTAACTAAAAATGACTAAAGACACTATCTATTAAATTTAAAATCTAATATCATGATTTTAATTGTCAAAACAAAAAGGCTTATTACTAAACAATTTGTAAGTAATAAGCCTTTTGTTTAAATATTAGATTTATAAATTATATGATTAGAAATAAAATTCCATTTGTGCACGGAAGATATCTACATCTTGTCTACCTTCTGTACTTGTTGCATTTACTTGTGTACCTGTTGTGTAGAATACTTCTATTGTTGTATTTTCCATTGGTACATAGTCAAATCCAAGTGTCCATCCTCTTACGTTTTCAGTATAGTCTACTGTTGCATCTATTGTTGAGAATGCACCTACATTTCTATAATTTGTGAAGATTGCAAAGGAACCTACATCACTTGGATTGTGTTGTTTATAGCGAAGTTCACTAAACCATCCATCATTTACTACTTCACTGCCAACACTATCTGTTACTCCATCTAAATCAGATTTACTATATGCTGCCATTAATGTTAAATTGTCTGCAAGTTTTGTATTAAATCCTGCTTCCCAGAAGTTTACACTATCTTGGAAATTATTGCCTTTTTCTGCTACTGTTA
>NZ_FOCY01000037.1:0-19036 GCF_900110235.1 Megamonas sp. Calf98-2
TAACTTTTTTCGCAAGTATCATCTTCTATTAACTCCTTAATCATTTTTTTAGCTTTATTAGCTCTTTTTCCTTGAAGTCTACAACTAAATACAGTAACTATTTGAATTAAATCTTCTACTAACTCTTGTTCTTCAGTTCTCTCTGTATTATCAATAATTTCAATTGTTGTTCCATATTTTGTCTGCAAATTCTCCTATTGAGTAATATTTCATATTATCACCTCAATAGTGCCATATCATAATCTTTAAATAATTTATAGATTTTTATATAAAATTATATATTATTTATAACAGCTTTAAGCCTCCCTTTATTTATCACTATAATATATATCATATATTATATAATTCGCTACAATACTAAAAAATACCTTTCATAAAAAAATTTTTTACAAAAATAAAGACAAATATATTGCTATTCGCCTTTATTTAAATTATCTATGAACTTATTCATAACGAAGTGCTTCAATAGGGTCTAATTTGGCAGCTTTTCTCGCTGGATAAATACCAAAGAATAAGCTTATGCCTACAGAGAACATAAAAGATATAATAATTGGTTCTATAGTGATAACTGTTGTAAATCCGCCAAATTGAGCTATCGCTGTAGCTAAACCAACGCCAACACCTATACCAATTAAACCACCTATAATCCCTACAAATACAGCTTCAATCAAAAATTGGAACATAATATTATTATACGTTGCACCTAATGCTTTACGAATGCCAATTTCTCTCGTTCTTTCAGTTACTGATACCATCATTATATTCATAATACCAATACCGCCAACGAGCAAAGAAATACCCGCTACACTTCCTAATAAAATTGTAAGCATTGTACTTGTACTAGTCATAGTTTCCATAATACTAGTCAAATTTCTTACAGTGAAATCATCTTCTTTATCTCCTGTAATTTTATGGCGTTGTCGCATTAAATTTTCAATTTCAGCTTGTACAGAATCCATCTTATCTGCCGATGTTACCTGTACACTTATTTGCTGTACATAATCTATAGCCATTATACGCGTCATAACAGTAGTCAAAGGTACTATTACGATATCATCTTGGTCTTGACCCACACTAGATTGACCTTTACTTTCTAAAATCCCTACTACTTTAAATGGGTCATTATTTATACGAATATTTTTACCCACTGGATTTTCTTCACCAAATAAATTACTTGCTACAGTCGTTCCAATAACAGCTACACGAGCTCTTGTTTCTACATCTTTTTCTGTAATAAAAGTACCATTTGCAATACTTAAAGAACGAATATACATATAATCTGGAATTACACCTACAACCTGTGTATTCCAGTTTTGATTACCACTTACTATTTGATAATTTTTTTGTACCTGTGGCGAAACATATTCTACATCTTTTATTTTCTTTTTTATAGCTTCTGCATCATCTAATTTCAAGCGCACATTTGAACCAGCCGCTTGGCGAACACCAGTCGCATTTTTTGTCGCACTAGCATTGATAATCAACATATTACTACCCAAGCTAGCAATAGAATCTTCTACCTGTTTTCGTACCCCCATACCAATAGAAACCATTGCTATAACGGCACCTACACCAATTATAATTCCAAGCATAGTCAATAATGAACGCATTTTATTTGCCCATAAAGCCGATATAGCCATTTGCACAGTTTCTTTAAATAACATCCATTACTACCCCCTTGCCTGCATCTTTTGTTATTTTTCCATCAACTACTAATAATTGACGTGAAGCACATGCCGCAATATCTGGTTCATGTGTTACTAAAATCATGGTTTTTCCTTCTTCATGTAATTTGATAAAAATCTCCATGATTTCCTTTGTTGATTTTGTATCTAAATTACCAGTAGGTTCGTCTGCCATGATAATACTTGGGTCATTGACTAAAGCTCTAGCAATTGCTACACGCTGTCTTTGCCCACCTGATAATTCATTTGGTTTATGGTCTGCCCTGTCATCTAAGCCAACAGCTTTTAAATAATGATGTGCTCTCTCCAATCTTTCTTTCATGCCTACTCCAGCATAAACTAAAGGCAATGCTACATTATCTAACGCAGTTATCTTTGATAATAAATTAAAATTCTGAAAGACAAAACCTATTTTTTTATTGCGAGTCTTAGCAAGCTCATCATCACTTAAATGAGCAATTTCTCTACCATCTAATTTATATGAACCACAAGTCGGTCTATCTAAACAACCTAATATATTCATTAAAGTAGATTTTCCTGAACCTGATGGCCCCATAAGTGCTGCAAATTCACCTTTATAGATTTTTAAATCTATACCATTTAAAGCTGCTACTTCTTGTGTTCCCACTTGATAAAGCTTTTTTATGCCTGAAAGTTCAATAGTAATTTCTCTTGTTTCATTCATATCACTATTTTCCTTTCTTAGTGAATTGGTGGTCCTGGTCTAGCAGAAGTTGCAGTAGTTGATTTTTTAACCATGGTAACATCTACTTTTTCATTTTCAGATAAACCATTTATAATTTCTACAAATTCATCACCATATATACCTGTTTCTACATAGCGATTTTCTGTTGTGCCATCATCTTTGATAACAATTACATATGTTCCATTTTTATCAGTTTTTAAAGCTGAAAGTGGTACAGCTAAAGCACTATCTTTATTTGCAGTTTCAATTTCTACACGAGCAGTCATTGAAGGCATCAATAAACCTTCTGGATCATCTACATCTAAAGTTACACTATAATAAATTACCGCTGCTGATGAAGATGAACTACTGCTTGATGAATTGCTTATATTCCAGCTATTATCCATATCTGTTTGTGAAATTTTAGATACAGTAGCTGTAAAAGTCTTACCATTATAAGCATCTACGGTAAAAGTAGCTTTTTGCCCTACTCTTACACTGCCGATATCTGTTTCGTCTACTTTAGCAAAAATCTGCTTTCTTGATAAATCAGCAATACGCATAATTACAGTAGGATTGCTATTTCCCTGTACCGCCATGGTACCATCTGTAACAGGTTCACCAATTACTACCCCATCCATAGGTGATACTATTACTGTTTCGGATAGATTTGACTCTGCTTCTTCCAATTTACTTTGTGCTGTATCGTAATTGTATTGAGCATTATCTAAATCCTCTTTAGATTTTGCTCCTATATTATATAAATAATTAGTTCTGTCATAAATTATCTTAGCATTTTTCAAAGTAAATTCTGCTTGTTCTTTTTGAGTTTCATAGTCTTTTCCGTCTAATAAAGCTACAGTTTGACCTTGAGTTACAGTATCATTTTCTTTTACTAATACTTGTTTTACACGAGCTGTAATTTTAGAGCTTACTTCTACTGACTCTACTGGCTTTATTGTTCCTGTAGCTGAAACAATTGATTTCATGCTCATATATTGAACTTGAGCTGTATTTACTACTGGTTTTTTCGCTTCTTCTTGTTTTTGTGCATAATATTTATAACCAGCAACAATAGCTATTATTACAACTACCAATACCAATATTATTTTTGCCCATTTTTTTAACTTCACTTTATCCATCTATTGTTTCTCCCTTTGGTGTTCCAATAACATATTCTAGATTAGCTTTATATCTAGCATAATCATATTGAGCACTTGCATAGTTTAATCTAGCTTGTGAGAGCGCTAATTCTGCATCAATTACATCTAAGATTATACCTGCACCAACTTTATATTTTTCAGTAGCGATGAAATAATCTTCTTCTGCTTGTTTTACTGCCATTGCTGTAGAATTAAAACGTCTTTCAGCTTCTCTCATATTTAAATAAGCTTGTCTTACTTCTAAATCAATAGTATCTTCTGTATCTGATAATTCATATTCTGCTTTATTATAACTAGCTTCTGCTGATTTTACATTTGATTTTGTTACATTATTATCGAAAATATTCCAATTGGCAGATACACCAGCTTGATAATCATGGTCATTGCCACTAGGTAATGCCTGTTTATCCCAACTTGTACTTACAGATAAATTCACTGTTGGCAAATATCCAGCTTTAGCCACATCAATATTATTTTTAGCAATTTCTACATCTATCTGACTTGCTATTCTATCTTTGCGATAAGCCATAGCATAATCTAAACATTCAGGTAAAGACATTCTAACTATTTGATATACAAAATCATCAGTTAAATTAATAGGTTCATTTCGATCAATTTTTATGATATTACGGAATGTACTTAAATTTATTTCATAATCATTTTGTGCTATAATCAAGGATTGTTGCGCATTTGATAAGGCAACTTCTGAACGAAGTACATCTGATTTTGGTATACTGCCTGCAGCATAGAGATTTCTTACATCTGTCAAATGACTTTCATAATTATTTACAGACTCTTGTTCAATATTTACATTTTGCTTTGCTTCTAATATATCAAAATAAGCTTTTATTGTATTATATTTAATAGTTTCTTCTGTGCGTTCTAAATTCAATTCAGACTTTAATAATTCTAATTTTTTATTATCAATATTTAGCTCATTTTTATTTCCTGTGTAAAGAGGCAATGTTGCTGAAATACTATTACTATTACCTCGCTCAAAAGTTGTATCTGCACTATCTCTAGCTGATAGACTACTTCCTAAAGAAATACTTACACCATTTGCTCCTTTTGTAACTTCATAATTTGCTTGTGCTGCCATTTTTTCTTCATTAGCAATCTTTACATCATTATTTTTAGCTAATGCCATATCTACAGCTTCATCAATAGATAAATCATCTGCCAAACAAGCTGGCATACCAATGTTCATACATATAGATAAGACCATACATATATCTTTCATTTTTTTTAGGGACATACGTTCTATTATCCTTTCTTTAAAAAATTAATATATATTTATTATCATTATATATATTTACATATTTATTGTATAACAAAATATAATTATATAGTATTAAATTTATATTAAAAAAATTATACTTGACGATTTCAATTGAACACAATAGAATATTTAGATATACAATATTATTACACAATTGTATTTTTTAGTTCTACTTTTATCAAGGAGAGAGAAATATATGAAAATATTAGTAGCAGATGGTGTTTCCCCTAAGGGTATCGAAATTTTGCAAAAAGCTGGCTTTGAAACAGTAATCAAAGACAAATTACCAGCTGAAGAACTTTTAGAAATTATTCCTGATTTTGATGGTCTAATCGTACGCAGTGCTTCTAAAGTAACAAAAGAAGTTATCGAACGTGCTAAAAAATTAAAAATCGTTGGTCGTGCAGGTGTTGGTACTGATAATATTGACATTAATGCCGCTACTGCACATGGTATTATGGTAATAAATTCTCCTGGTGGAAACACAATTGCTGCCACAGAACACACAATGGGCATGATGATGGCTATGGCAAGAAATATTGCTGTCGCTAATGAAACAATGCAACACGGCGAATGGAACCGTAAAAAATATACAGGTGTAGAACTTCGCGGTAAAACACTTGGTGTAATCGGTCTTGGTCGTATTGGTAGTGGTGTAGCTACTCGCGCATTGGCTTTCGATATGAATGTTATTGGCTATGATCCATATGTCAATGAAGAACGTGCTCATTCCTTAGGCATTAAAGTTGTTTCTCTTGATGAATTAATTAAACAATCCGATTTTATCACAGTACATATGCCACTCACTCCAAAAACAAAAGGCATGCTCAACAAAGATAATATCGCTAAAATGAAAAATGGTGTTCGCTTAATAAACTGCGCTCGTGGTGGTATCATCAATGAACAAGATTTAGCTGATGCTGTTAAATCTGGTCATGTTGCTGGCGCTGCAATAGACGTATTTGAAAGTGAACCTATCGATCCAAATCATCCATTAATTGGTCTTCCTGGCGTAACTTTAACACCTCATTTAGGTGCTTCCACAGTAGAAGCTCAAGTAGGTGTTTCCGTAGATGTAGCACAAGGAATTGTAGCTGCATTAAATGGTGAACCTGTATCTACAGCTGTTAATATGGCTCCAGTTTCTCCTCAAACTATGAAATTCATCAAACCTTATCTAGATTTAGCAGAACGTCTTGGTTGCACAGCTTGCTCTTTAGCTGATGGTCCTATCAGCGAAGTAACTATTAAATATAATGGTGAAATTGCTGATGTTGATACAAAAATGATTACTATTGCTGCTATTAAAGGTATGTTAAATCCTATCTTAGAAAGCAATGTAAACTACGTAAATGCTCCAAGCCTTGCTAAAGAACGCAATATCAAAATCACAGAAATAAAAGATAAAGCTGTAGAAAACTTCGCTAACTTAATCACAATTTCTATTACATCTTCTGGTAAAACAGAAACTATTCAGGGTACATTATTTGGTGAAGAAGGTCGTATTGTCAGCATTAATTCTTATCGTGTTGACGTTGACCCTCATGCTCGCATCCTCATTTGTCCACATATTAACCGTCCTGGTGTTATCGGTACTATCGGTTCACTTTTAGGATATGCTAACATTAATATTTCTGGTATGCAAGTTGGTAAAACAAAAATTGCTGGTACTAGTATGATGGTTTTAACTATTGATAACGAAATTCCTGATACAGTTATGCAACAAATTATAAATTTAGATGGTATTTTTGATGCTAAACTTGTAAATTACTATACAGTTTAATAAATTTTAAGGTAAAGGCTCTAGGTTTTTTACTTAGAGCCTTTACTCTATAACTTCTAAATAAACTATATATTACTATAAATAATAAGTAGTATAAATAGTAATAATTTATTGTAGAATTGCAAATATTTATCCTATTTTTATTGACATTTTAACTTTATCTAGTTAAACTAAAGATGAATAGATTTTCACATTATAGGGAGATGTTCATATTATGAAAATTTCAGTTATCGGAGCAGGTAACGTAGGTGCTACTTGCGCTAACGTACTCGCACTCAAAAATTTTGCAACAGAAGTTGTACTTCTCGATGTTAAACCTGGTGTATCCGAAGGTAAAGCTATGGATATGATGCAGACTGCACAGATGATGCACATCGATACTAAAATCATCGGTGTAACTGCACCTATGGATGATGCTGCTAAAGCTGACGAAGCTTACAAAGCAACAGAAAATTCCGACGTTGTAGTTATTACTTCTGGTATTCCTCGTAAACCTGGTATGAGCCGTACAGACCTTATCGGTGTTAACTCCAAAATCGTTAAAGGTGTTATGGACCAGGCTTTAAAACATTCTCCAGAAGCAGTATTCATCATCGTTTCCAACCCTGTAGATACTCTTACTTACCTTGCACTTAAAGACAGTGGTCTTCCACGTAACCGTGTAATCGGTATGAGCGGTCTCTTAGATGGTAGCCGTTTTGAATACTATTTAGCTCAAGCTATTGGTTGCCCAGTTCGTGATATCAACGCTATGGTAATCGGTGCTCATGGTGACCTTATGGTTCCTCTTACTCGTTTTGCATCTTATAAAGGCAGACCTGTTACTGAACTCCTTTCTGAAGAAAAACTTGCTGAAATCGAACATGCTACTCAAGTAGGTGGCGGTACTTTAACAAGCTTACTCGGTACTTCCGCTTGGTACGCTCCTGGTACAACTGCTGCTACTATGGCAGAAGCAATCGCTAAAGACAGCGGTCTTACAATCTCCAGCATTTGCTACCTCGATGGCGAATATGGCGAACATGACGTTTGCGCTGGTGTTCCTGCTGTTCTTGGTAAAGGCGGTATCAAAGAAATTACTGTTCTTGACCTCAACGAAAAAGAACAAGCTATGTTCGACGCAAGTGTTGGCTCCGCACGTGAAACAAATGCTAAATTAGCTGAAGCTTTAAAATAAGTTTCAATAGTTAATTTACAACGGAACAAAATATTTATTTAGAAATGCTCCCTTATAGCAAAGCAAATATTTTGCTTTCTATTTAGGGAGCATTTTCTCTAAATAATCAAATTGATAAATCCAAAGCAGGTGATAGTCATGACCCACTTTAATATTTACGGAAAATATGAACCAACTCTCAATATAATTTTAGATAATATAATTTCACAGATAAAAACTTATAATGATATGGAAGTGCAAAAAAGTGGCGAAAAGGCCTATGAACACTTGATTTATCGTGTAAAAGATAAAGATAGCATGCTTGAAAAATGCACTCGCAAAAATCTACCGCAGACAACTTATTCTGCTCTACATGATATTCAAGATGCCATCGGTATTCGTATCATCTGTCGCTTTATTGATGATATCTACAAAAACATTGATTATTTAAAATCTCTTCCTAATTTAAAAATAATCAAAGAAAAAGATTATATAAAAAATGTAAAACCAAATGGTTATAGAAGTTATCATTTAATAGTTGAAATCACTGCTCCCTATGAAGATATTCTAGGCAATAACCCTGGTAAATTTTTTGCTGAAATTCAAGTTCGCACCATTGCTATGGATAGCTGGGCTAGTCTAGAACATCAAATGAAATATAAACATGACATCAAAAATCCAGAATTAATCGTAAAAGAATTAAAACGTTGCGCTGATGAATTAGCAGCTTGTGATGTTTCTATGCAAACTATTAGAAATTTAATCAACGCTGAAAATTAACTACATTATAAAAAATAAGGAGTATCTTTATGAAAATACTATTAGCTGAAGACGAAAAAGATATGTCTAGTGCTTTGACTGCAATTTTACAACATTCAGGCTATGATGTAGATAGCGTTTATGATGGTCAAGCCGCTATGGAAAAAGCCTTAGAAAATGTATATGATTGCCTAATCTTCGATATTATGATGCCTAAAATGAGTGGAATTGAAGCATTAAAAATAATTCGCCAAAAAGGAAATCTTTCACCCGTGATTATGCTGACAGCTAAATCAGAAATAGATGACCGCATTACAGGACTTGATGCTGGCGCTGATGATTATCTAATGAAGCCTTTTTCTGTTGGCGAATTATTAGCTCGTATACGCTCTTTAACTCGCAGAAATACGCAATTTTCACCACTGACTCTATCTGCTGGCTCTGTTCATTTAAATATCGAAGAACAAAATTTGTCTTGCAAAAACTCCATAAGTTTAAATCACAAAGAAACTAAATTAATGAAGCTTTTCATGACTAATATGGATAAATCATTATCCACTAATCATATATTTTCTGCAATATGGGCTGATGAAATAGATGCTGATGAAAATATAGTATGGATATATATCTCTTATTTACGCGAAAAATTAGAAGCCATCAATGCCGATATTCAAATTTTCGGGCAAAAAGGACAAGATTTTTTACTTACAAAAAAATAAATAATTAAAGAGTGTATCTATCATGAATGTAATAAAAAAACTTCGCCGAAAATTCATCTTAATCTCTACCGCTACAGTAACAATTATTGTTATTGGTGCCTTAAGTCTTGTCACAAGTGTAGCTTATATCAGAATAAATGCTCAGATTGATTCATTTCTTATCTATATTTCCCAAAATAATGGAAGAATTTCTGAACATAAATTACCACCAAATACTACATGGTTTAGTGAAACGGATTGGACAGGAGATACACCTGATTTTCCCTACCAGATACGCTATTTTAGTGTTCTTGTAGATGACCAAAATTATATAAAAGAAATAAATATAAAAAATATCGCTGCTTTTACAGAAACAGAAGCCATTCAATATGCACAAATGGCTGTACAAAAAGATAAAAGTAATGGTATTTTCAAAAAAGACCGTGCTAGCTATGCTTATCAAATTACAAAATTGCCAAATAATGATACCTTAATTGTCATTATGGACTGTACTCGTGATATGGCTATAATCCAAGACTTTATCCAAGATTCTATTGAATTAGGTCTAGTGTGTATTATTCTCTATATCATCATCTTAGCAATTTTGAGTAAACTCGCGATAAAACCATTCATTCGCAATATGGAAAATCAAAAAAGATTTATCACTAATGCTGGTCATGAATTGAAAACGCCTATAGCGATAATTTCAGCCAATACTGAAGCCATTGAGTTAATCAACGGTAAAAATCAATGGACAGAAAATATTTTAAAACAGATACAACGCTTATCTAAATTGATTAATGAATTAATCACCTTATCCAAAATGAGCGAATACTCTACAGAAAATCTTTGTTTTACTTCTACTAATTTTTCTGAAACAACCATTGAAGTGGCTAAATCTTTCCAACAAATGGCTACAGACCAAGAAAAATTTTTAAAATATCAAGTTAAACCTGATGTCTCTATTTTATCTGAATATAAATATCTATATGAATTAGTAAATATTCTTATCGATAATGCAGTAAAATACTGCGATGATAAAGGTCTTGTTGAAGTAAAATTATCTCAATCCAAAAAAACAGTAACTTTATCTGTAACCAATGATTATATTGATGGCAAAAATATTGATTACTCGCGTTTTTTTGAAAGATTTTACCGTGAAGATACTTCTCATAGCAGTGAAAAAGCAGGTTATGGTATCGGACTTTCCATTGCAGAAGAACTTGTAAAATTATTAAAAGGCACCATAAAAGTCAGTTATAATAAAGGTAAAATTACTTTTATTGTAAAATTTACTAACTAAAAATAACTCTATATAAATAAAAGGATAAATAGAAAAATCTTCTATCTATCCTTTTTTATTATCCATTTTATATTTTATGCTAAATTATATCATTGATATAAATGTAATAATTTCACTTTGATAATTCTTTTTACAGATTCATCTATGCGCTCTTGACTAATTTCACCACTATTAACAGCGTCTAATAGACCAAGATATACCTCTTGTTGATGTTTATACTCATGGCAAACAAGCACGATATCCGCACCAGCTTTTACAGCATTTACACCAATTGACCTAAAATCATTATGATTTGCTACTGCACCCATTTCCATATCGTCAGTAATAATTATACCTTTATATCCAAGTTTATTGCGCAATAAATCAGTCATGATTTTTGAAGATAAACTAGCTGGATATTCTTCATCAAGAGCAAGATATTTTAAATGTGATACTAAGATAAAATAATCATTTGGATCACTTTCATCAATAATAGTTTTAAATGGTAGAATATCTTCTGTCATTAAAACTTCTTTGGCAACATCAATACTAGAACTATCTATATGAGAATCTACTTTTCCCTTTCCTATGCCTGGAAAATGTTTCAAACTATATATAATATTTTCTTGTTGATAGCCCTTAGTCGCTGCCCTTACAAAGTCTATTACTGTATTTGCATCTGTACTATATGAACGTTTATCATTAGAACCTACATCAGCAACTGGCGCAAAATTAACATTAATCCCCATATCTTTTAATGATTTAGCCGTTTTTATAGCCCATGTTTTAGCTTGCTCAATATCACCTGTTGCCCCAATTTCTTTTTGTGATGGAGCTGGTGTCAATTTTTCTGCCATACGCACTACATCTCCACCTTCTTCATCTATACCGATAAATAAAGGAACTTTTTCATTTGATTGAGCTTGTAAATCTGATGTTAATTGTTTTACTTGCTCAAGACTTTCCATATTCCTATCAAATAAAATCACGCCACCCATATGGTACTGATTTAACATATATAAACTATCATCATCAACTTTTGTCCCTTGAATACCAATCATCACCATTTGTCCCAGTTTTTCTGTTTGGGACATAGACGCAACTATCTGATCTACTTTTTCATCAATAGTTAAATTTTCTTGCTTAATTTGTTGCTTATCTTGTATGACTTGCTTATCATCATTAAAAATACTTCGATTATTAATCCCTAATATTGCTAAAACAATAATTATAATTATTACAATACCAATAATTCTTTGTTTACGCATTTAGCATAAATTCCTTTCTCTTTGTTAAAATAAAAAATACTTCTGATTAAAAGCAATCAGAAGTATTTTTTAATATATATTAATCTCTTACAATACGAGCCATACGAACACCGAAGAAGTAGTTCATAACCCATTTAAAGATAACTGTGCAGTTTGTTAATGGACCAGCAAGTCTCAATACATGTACTGCCATCCAAGCAATCCATGCAAATAAACCTTTAGATTTCATAACGCCTTTGAACATTACAGCGTCACCTGCACCGATTGTTGCCATGCTACCTAAATCTTTGTAAACGAAAATTTCTTGTTCTTCACCTTTAATAGCATGCATAATATTTTTTACTGTAGTTTCTGCAGCTTCATATGCAGCTGGTGCAATTGTTGGAAGTGGACGACCATCTTGTTCAAAATGAGCGCTATCACCAATAGCATAAATATCTGGGAAGCCTTTTACCTGTGTTGTTTTTTCTACAATTACACGGCCTGCACGGTCAACTTCAGCACCAAGAGTTGCTACAACTGGCTGAGCTTTAACGCCTGCTGCCCAAATTACAGTACGAGTTCTAATTTTTTCTTCTTTTTCACCACATTTTAATGTGATATATTCGCCATCATAGTCTCTAACTTGAGTATTTAAACGAACATCTACTTTTTTACCTCTTAATACATCTACTGTATTATTGCGAAGAGCTTCTGGCATCATTGGTAAAAGTTTATCAGTAGCTTCGATTAATTTAATATCAACATCATTCATATTAAGATTATGATAATCTTTTTTCATGCATTTATATACAAGTTCAGAAATAGCACCTGCTTCTTCAACACCAGTAGGGCCGCCACCAACAATCATGATTGTCATAAGTGCTTTTTTCAAATCTTTATCATTTTCTACACGAGAAGCACGTTCAAATGTACGAATAAGATGATTGCGAAGTAATGTGCTTTCGCGTAAAGTTTTCATTGGATAAGAATGTTCTTCTACAGATTTCATACCAAAATAATTTGTAGTAGCACCTGTAGCAATAATTAAATAATCATAGCTGATATCCCCATGACTAGTTTTTACAATTTTATTTGCAGGATCAAATCCTGTAGCTTCTGCCATAAAGAAATCGATGTTTTCATTTTTCTGGAAAAATGCACGAATTGGATAAGAAATTTCATCTTCAGATAAAATAGATGTAGATACTTGATATAATAGCGGTTGGAATAAATGATAGTTATGTTTATCAACAATAGTAACATCTACATCTTTGTCTGCTAATAATTTTGCAGCTTTAATTCCACCAAAACCTGCTCCAAGAATAACAACATGTGGTCTTGTTCCCTGATTTTTTCTAGGCATTATTAAATCTCCCCCAAAATTCTAATCATTATTTGTGAAATTCTTCACAATACCCCTAAAATATACCCCAAATAAAACGAAATAAAAAATAATATTTGTGAATAAATTCACTTTTTGTATACAACAAAATAATATATTTATCTCTATGACTTATACAATAACCTTTTATTGTAAATTTGTCAAGTTAAATTCAAAATATTTTATAATATTTTTACAATAAGAATGTTTTATTTCATTTTTGTTATAGGATATGATTTTTCTGCTCTATTCTTGAAATTTATTTTATATTTTCTAAAATAAAACAAGCCTTTTCTCAATATATCTAAGAAAAGGCTTGCTTCTTATAATTCGCTAAAATATCTTACAATACCATTAAAAATACCTTTAGCTGATTTTTTTACACCATCATCTGATTTTAAAATGGCTTCTTCTTTTGGGTTAGAAACAAAGGCAACTTCTAATAATGTAGCTGGCATCTGGGTATGTTTAACCACATAGAAATTACTTGTTTTTGTACCTCTATCATATGTTCCTATTTGCTCAATAACGCCCTCTTTTATATATCTAGCAAGTCGTTCACTATTGCTACTACCATTTACATAATAATAACCTGTAGTACCTTGAGCTGATGGCGATGTAAAGGAATCTAAATGTATACTTACAAATATATCTGAATTTGTTTTATTTCCTACATCTACACGCGCTTGCAATTCTTCCACATCGGTTGCAGGCTGTGGAGCAACATCTGTATCTGTTTTTCTTGTTATATATACTTTTGCTCCAGATTGTTTTAACATTTCTGCTAGATTTAAGCCAATACGTAAAGTTGGGTCTTTTTCACGTACTCCAGTTGGTCCAATTGCTCCAGAATCACTGCCACCATGACCTGGGTCAATAGTAATTCTCTTACCTTTTAACACGGATTTTGCATTTTTATCAATATCAAAATCTTCATTAACTCTATAGCTAGTATCATTACTACTGCTACTTGTAGAACTTCCTGTAGTAGAGCCTATTGCAGCATAACTAATGTTACCAAAATCCATTGCTACTCTATAAGGTGTTTCTCCACCTACAATACCAAAAATATCATAACCAGATTTTTTTACATCAGTTTCTACAACAACTCTTACTACATTATCTTTAAATTGTGCAACTCTTACTTTGCTAGCATATTTACTATTGATATCTACTTCTTTTTCTATATTCTTAGCCAAAGCAGCATCATTTAAATCTATAACTACTCTATCAGGTGAAGATAATGCAAATGATTGATAATCTACTTCTTTATCAGCATCAACTACAATACGAACTTTATCGCTATTATTACTAATTCTTAAATTCTTTATTGTAGCCGTTTCGCTAGCTGCAAAAACCATACTTTGCATACAAAGCAAAGTAAAAAGACATACTAAGGAAAAAATATATAAACTTTTTCTCATTACGTATTTTACCTCGTACTAATATTATATTTCGCTTCTAATTTTTTGAAGCCCCATGTTAATATAAATGTCATAAATAAATAAAAAATAGCTGCTACTAAAAACGGTGTCATATCAAATTCTCTTTGTACTATAGAACGAGCTACTCTTAGTAAATCATTCATAGCCAAGATGTAAATAAGTGAAGTATCTTTCACTAAATTTATAGTTTCATTACTTACAGGTGGCAATACTATGCGTATTACCTGTGGCAAAATAACATGTCTCATCATTTGTGGATAATTCATACCTAAAGCTTTAGCAGCTTCATATTGACCCTTATCGACAGATTGAATTCCCGCTCTAAAAATTTCAGCAAAATACGCTGCATAGTTCAAAGAAAATGCTAATAATGCAGCTGCTATATCAGGCAAACGAATTCCAATCATTGGCAATGCAAAGTAGACAAATAATAATTGTAACATAAGTGGTGTACCACGCATTAACCAAATATATACCTCTGTCAAATATCTTATTGGTTTTATTGATGATAATCTAGCTAAAGAAAATAGCATACCTAACGGCACCGATAATACCAAAGTAATAAAGAAAATCTGTAGTGTTACCTGTGACCCTTCTAACATCGGTAATACTATTCTTAAAAGGTTATCCATAAAATTTATCAACTCCAAAACTTACTTGCTCATTAAAATCCCAGTATAGTTATTTTACAACAAAGATACATAAAATACAAAGATTAATTATTATTATCTCAAAATATATTTGCCTTACTTATATAAAAAAATGTATAATCTATATAGGCAAATTTTTAGTAAATAAATTAATAATATTAATATTAAAAAGAAAAGAGGTTATTTTATTGAGAAAAAAAATTAATAATGTAGTAAAAAGCAATGTTGAATTACTTACTTCCCCTTTTATGACATTCTTTCGTCATGAAGCTTCTAGTGGTATAATACTTTTACTTTTTGCTATATTAGCATTAGTGCTAGCTAATACGAGTTTATCCACTTTCTACAATGAAGTTTTAAATACACAAATGCCATTAGGTCCAGCCAAATGGCATTTAGATTTAACTATACTTTATTGGATTAATGATGGACTCATGGCAATTTTCTTCTTTGTTATCGGTCTTGAAATCAAACGTGAATTTCTCTTTGGTGAATTAAAATCTTTATCTGCCACCATCTTACCTATAAGTGCGGCTATTGGTGGTATGATTGTTCCAGCGATTTTATATTATCTTGTAAATATGGGACAAGATACTGTTTCTGGTTGGGGAATTCCTATGGCTACAGATATCGCCTTTTCCTTAGGTATCTTAGCAATCGCTGCTAGTGGTGCACCTCGCAGTATTGCCATTTTCCTCACAGCTTTAGCTATTGTTGACGACTTAGGTGCTATTATTGTTATTGCTATTTTCTATAATTCTAATATATCTTTTGTTGCTTTAGGTATTGGTTTAGTTGCACTTTTAGGTGCTTTTATTCTCAATCGCTTAAATTGTAGAAATTTCCTTCCTTATTTATTAGTAGGTTTAATCGCTTGGGTTGCCTTCTTAAATGCAGGTATTCACCCTACAATCGCTGGCGTATGTTTAGGTATGTTAATTCCTGCTGATAATAAAAACCATGAAAATTCTTTACTCCACAAACTAGAACATAAACTTGAACCATGGTCAGCTTATGCTATCATGCCTATTTTTGCTCTAGCAAATGCTGGTGTTACTGTTGAAGGCGGTATTTCTGATATTCTTTCTCCTATTGGTATCGGTATCATCTTAGGTCTTTGTATTGGTAAGCCTCTAGGTATTTGCGGTGCAGCTTTCATTTTATTTAAATTAGGTTTTGCTAAAATGCCAGAAGGCGCTAAAACTACTCAATTAATTGGTGCTGGTTCTTTAGGCGGTATAGGTTTCACTATGTCCTTATTTATCGCATCTTTGGCATTTGACAATGCCTCTTACCTTGCTAGTGCCAAAATCAGTATTTTATGTGCTTCCGTATTATCTGGTATTTTAGGGGTAATTATATTTAAAACTTCTAAACTATTCAAAGCCTAAATATTATGGTAAGCTATTAATAATATAAATTCTATTAAGAAGGTGCCCTTATTGAGTGAAATAACCAATGGAATAAAAAATGCAATTGTTAATATAAAAATAATTGGTGTTGGTGGTGGTGGTAATAACGTAGTAAAACGTATTGCCGAAAACACTGATTTAGATTTAGACTTAATTGCAGTTAATACCGACCACAAACAGTTAAAATCTTTAACAAGCGATAATATTACAAAAATTCAAATAGGTACAACTTTAACTAAAGGTCTTGGTTGTGGTGGTAATGCTAACTTAGGTCATGAAGCAGCCGAAAATGATGCTGAAGTGATTAAACAAGCATTAAAAGGTGCTGATATGGTCTTTTTAACAGCAGGACTTGGTGCTGGTACTGGTACTGGTGCATTACCTGTAATCGCTAAAATTGCCCACGATATGAATATCTTATCAGTCGGCGTAGTAACTGTACCTTTTACTTTTGAAGGAGCACGTAAACAAAAATTAGCTGAAGCTTCTATCAAAGAATTAATGCCTTATATGGACGCATTAATCACTGTTCACAATGATAATTTATTAAAAATCAAAACAAGCACTAAATTAACACTTTTAAATGCTTTCCGCATGGCTGATATGGTACTCCGCCAAGGTATACGCTGTGTAACTGAATTGATTTTAACAGTAGGCGTTATCAATGTTGACTTTGCCGATGTAAAATCTATCTTCCAACAAAGTGATCATCCTGATGCACTCTTGGGTATTGGTGAAAGCAGTGAAAGTGCTGTAGATGCTGTAAAAGAAGCTATTAGTAGTCCTTTAGTAGAAAGAAGTTTATCTGGTGCTCGTGGTATTATTTTAAATATCAGTGGTAATTCTTCTTTATCCTTGTATGAAGTAAATGAAGCTAGTAAATTCATCAATGAACATACTCATCCAGATGTAAATATTATTTTAGGAACAGTAATCAATGATAATTTAGGCGACAAAGTTCGTGCTACTATCATTGCTACTGATTTTTCTGATAATGCTTCACCAAATGAAGAAAAAGCTTCTACAGAAAATAAAGATACTGCAACTAAAGCTACAACTGATAATAATGTTAAGCCAAAAACAGATGATAGCTTAAAATTACCAGATTTCATGAATAAAGAAAAAGACAATAAAAAAAGTAGCTTTTCAGCATTTCCATTTTTCAACTTTAAAAACGATATAAAATAAAATTTACTTTATCAAAACTAAATGCACTAAATAGACTAATCAAATTGAAATTAATCTGTTTAGTGCATTTTATCTATTAATGAGGAGAAATCTATGTTAAACCGTTTTAGCCGTACAGAATTATTATTAGGCGAAGAAAATATGTCTAAATTAGCCCAAAGTAAAATTGCCATCTTTGGCATTGGTGGCGTAGGCTCTTATGTGGCAGAAGGATTAGCTCGCTGTGGTATTGGTGAATTCATTTTAATTGATAGCGATGATATATCACTAACTAATATCAATCGTCAAATACATGCTCTTGAAACAACTATTGGTCAGAAAAAAACATTAATGATGAAAGAGCGCATACTAGCTATCAATCCGCAAGCAAAAGTTACAACTATAGAAAAATTATATACACCTGAAAGCAATTTTTTCAATTGGGATGACGATTATACCTACATTGTTGATGCTGTAGATGATGTAAAAGCTAAAATTAATTTAATTGTAAATGCCAATAAACACAATCTGCCAATTATGAGTTCTATGGGCACTGCCAATAAATTAGACCCACAAAAATTCGTAATTACAGATATCTATAAAACACATACTTGTCCTCTTGCTCGCATTATGCGCAAAACATTAAAACAACAAGGTATAAAAAAATTAAAAGTCCTTTATTCTACAGAGGAACCCTTTACTAATTATACTGTAAATTTTAAAGAGAATACCTCTAAGGATAATAGTCCTGCTTCTACTCGTAAACAGCCTTTAGGAAGTATTTCTTTCGTACCACCAATCGCAGGCTTAATGATTGCAGGAGAAATCGTCAAAGATATTTGTCAAATAAATAGATAACATAAAAAAGCATTAAAGCTGGAATTAATCCAAATGATGTGCACCCAAAATATTGGACATATTAATTAGGCTACTAATTGAAACTTAATTCTGTATTCTACAGGACTAAGTCCTTTTAGTTTTATCTTTATCCGTTTTGTATTATAATATTTTATATAAGATTTTAACTCTTTTATAAAATCTTCAACGGATTTAAATTTTTTTAAATAGAATAATTCGCTTTTTAGCAAACCAAAGAAATTTTCTATTACGGCATTATCTAAGCAATTGCCTTTTCGGCTCATGCTTTGGATAATGCCTTTTTCTTTTAATAACCTCTGATACCTCTTATTTTGATATTGCCATCCTTGGTCTGAATGTAGAATTATCCCTTTCGTTTCTTT